>JANMLN010000078.1:0-2978 GCA_031372565.1 Gemmatimonadota bacterium
CCCCGCACAATCCTTCGTTTGTGGGCTCCCCGCCGGCCGTCCCCCCGCCCGTGGGGCGCTCGGCCCGGGCCCTCCCGCCCGGGGGCCGACGCTTTGTGGGGAACTCAGTTGCGGCGATCCGAGGCGAGCGGCTGGAGTGAACGGGGCGCGAGAACTCGAGAGCAGCACGGCGAAGCGAGCGCTTGGGTGATCTCCCACGCAGTCCCCGTGATGCTCACCTGGTGGCCCCACATCGTCCTTGCCTGCGGCAGCGCGGGCCGAGTGAGCGAATCGTCCAGATGAGCTCGCTTCGCTCCGGTTCTTGGCAGGCGAAGACGCCGACTCCGAACATGGGCGTCGGGAGCGGCGCGACGGGAAAGTTGGAGCATCGGGGGAGTTGACTTAAGGCCACTCCACCTGCTATAATCTCCTGCTCCCCCAGAACATCGCTCGCGCCTTCGCGCTCGAGCGTGCAAGTCTGAGAGAGAGACAATTCAACGCCGAGCAGGTTGGATGGCCCGGCGCGCCTCGAGTCCCCACCCGCGCAGCAGTGGCGGGTGCACCCGGCGGCAGCGGATGGATACCGGCCCCACCACGGGGTGACCTGGTCCAGCCGCGTTTTTGTTGGTTTCTGACCCCTACGACGCTCCGCGGTGCTTCGGCCCCGCTCACGCAACGAATCGCGACTTATGCCCCGTCATACTCCGCTCGAGCATTACCGCAACATCGGCATCATGGCGCACATTGATGCCGGGAAGACGACGACGACGGAGCGCGTCCTCTATTACACGGGGAAGTCGCACAAGATCGGCGAGGTCCATGATGGCGCCGCCACCATGGACTGGATGGAGCAGGAACAGGAGCGCGGCATCACGATCACGTCCGCCGCGACGACCTGCTTCTGGCAGCGCCATGGGCAGAGCGACAAGACGGGTTCTGGTCCGGAAATCCGCATCAACATCATCGACACCCCGGGGCACGTCGACTTCACGGTCGAAGTGGAGCGCTCGCTGCGCGTCCTTGACGGTGCGGTGACGTTGCTCGATTCCGTTGCCGGCGTGGAGCCGCAGACCGAGACGGTGTGGCGTCAGGCGGACCGCTACCGCGTGCCGCGCCTGATCTTCGCGAACAAGATGGACCGCGTGGGCGCGAACTTCGACCGCTGCATGGACATGATCCGGGACCGACTGAGCAAGAAGTCGTTCCCGATCCAGCTCCCGGTCGGGTCGGGCGAACTGTTCACCGGCCACATCGACGTCATCGAGCGCAAGCAGTACATCTTCGATGACTCGACGCTGGGCAAGACGTTTGTCGTGGTCGACGTGCCCGCCGAGTACAAGGATGCGTGCGAGGAGGCCCGCCACGCCGTGATCGACGCCGCGGTCGAGCACGACGAGACGCTCATGGAGAAGTACCTGAGCGGCGAGGAGCTCTCGATCGACGAAGTCCGCAAGGCGATCCGCACCGCGACGATCGGCATGCACATCGTGCCGGTGCTGTGTGGTGCCTCGTTCAAGAACAAGGGCGTGCAGGCGTTGCTGGATGCCGTCATCGACTATCTGCCGGCGCCGACCGACGTGCCCGCGATCAAGGGGCACCTCCCGCACCATGACGAGACGTTCGAAGACCGCCCGGTGCAGGACGACGCGCCGTTCGCCGCACTCGCGTTCAAGATCGCGACCGATCCGTTCGTCGGAAAGCTGACCTTCTTCCGCGTGTACTCGGGGACGCTCAAGGCGGGCTCCTACGTCTACAACAGCACGAAGGACAAGCGTGAGCGCGTGGGTCGCCTGCTGCAGATGCATGCGAACAAGCGCGAGGAGATCGAGGAAGTGCGCGCCGGAGACATCGGTGCAGCCATCGGTCTGAAGGACACGCGCACCGGCGACACGATGTGCGACGAGGATCGTCCGATCATCCTCGAGGCGATGAAGTTCCCGGCCCCCGTCATCGACGTCGCGATCGAGCCGAAGACCAAGGCCGACCAGGACAAGCTGGGCATCGCCCTGCAGAAGCTGGCCGAAGAAGATCCGACCTTCCGCGTCCACTCGGACGCCGAGACGGGTCAGACGATCATCTCGGGGATGGGCGAGCTGCACCTCGAGATCATCGTCGACCGGATGATGCGCGAGTTCAAGGTTGACGCGAACGTGGGACGTCCGCAGGTGGCCTATCGCGAGACGATCAAGAAGCGCGTCGAGAAGGTTGAAGGCAAGTTCATCCGCCAGTCGGGTGGCAAGGGCCAGTACGGGCACGTCGTGATCAACGTCGAGCCGGCCGGCCCGGGCAATGGTTTCGTGTTCGAGGACAAGATCACCGGCGGCGTCATTCCTCGTGAGTACATCGGCCCTGTCGAGGCCGGCATCAAGGAAGCGCTGGAGAACGGCATCATTGCCGGGTATCCGATGGTGGACGTGAAGGTCGAGCTGATCTACGGCTCGTACCACGATGTCGACTCGTCGGAAATGGCCTTCAAGATTGCCGGCTCCATGGCCGTCAAGGAAGCGGTGAAGGGCGCGACGCCGATCATCCTCGAGCCGATGATGAACGTCGAAGTGGTCTGCCCCGATGCCTACATGGGCGACATTCTGGGTGACCTCTCGTCACGCCGCGGGAAGATTGGCGGCATGACGCAGCGCGGCGAGGCGCAGGTGATTGCCGCGTCGGTGCCGCTGTCGGAGATGTTCGGGTACTCGACCAAGCTGCGTTCGCAGTCGCAGGGACGCGCGGTCTACTCGATGGAGTTCAGTCACTACGAAGAAGTGCCGAAGGCGAAGGCCGAAGAGATCATCAGCAAGGTGAAGGCGTAAGCCTTTTCCTTCCACTACACGACACGCACAGCCCCAGGGATATCAGCCATGGCGAAGGCGAAGTTCGAGCGGACGAAGCCGCATGTGAACGTGGGCACGATCGGCCACGTCGACCACGGGAAGACGACGACGACGGCGGCGCTGACGAAGGTGTCGGCGGACATGGGCTTTGGCACCAAGTACATCGCG
>JANMLN010000089.1:0-1591 GCA_031372565.1 Gemmatimonadota bacterium
TCGCTGTCGCGCGCGGGCGCGCTCCCTTCCGGGATCCGCGTGGCGCCGCTCTCGCAGGCGTTCACCGACGACCGGGCCTTCCTCGAGCCGCGACTCGGCAAGATCGCGCAGTTCGACGAGCATGCCTTCACCGCGCTCAACACGGCGTTCATGGGCTAGGGCGCGGTGATCCACGTGACGAAGGACACCGAGGTGGCCACGCCGGTGCACCTCCTCTTCCTGAGCGACGCGGCCGCCGAGGGGTCGATCGTGCATCCGCGGGTGATCATTGCGGCGGAGCGGAACGCCAAGGCCACCGTGATCGAGAGCTGGGGCGCGGTGGGATCGCCCCGGTACGTGACCAACAGCGTGGTGGAAGTGGACGTGGCCGACGGCGCCACGGTGACGCACCTCAAGGTGCAGCGCGAGAGCGCCGAGGCCTTCCATGTCGCCACGGCGCAGGTCAACCAGGCCAAGGACTCCCATTTCGTGTCGTTCGTGTACGCGAGTGGGGCGAGGCTCTCGCGGACCAACGTGTACACGCATCTGAACGGACCGGGGTGCGGCTCCACGCTGAACGGGCTGATGCTGGCCAACGGCACGCAGCACATCGACGTGCAGACGCGCATCGAGCACATCGCCCCGAACTGCTATTCCCGCGAGCTGTACAAGGGGGTGCTCGACGGCGAGGGGCACGGCGTGTTCAACGGCAAGGTGTACGTGCATCCCGAGGCGCAGAAGACCGACGGCAAGCAGGAAAACCACACCCTGCTCCTGAGCGAGCGGGCCCGGATCGACACCAAGCCGCAGCTCGAGATCTTCGCCGACGACGTGCGGTGCACGCACGGGGCCACCATCGGGCGGCTCGACGTGAACGCCGAGTTCTACATGAAGTCGCGCGGTATCGGCGCGGCGGAGGCACGGAAGCTGCTGGTGTACGCCTTTGCCGCGGACGTGCTGGAGACGATCGAGTGCGAGCCCGTGCGGCACGGGTTGGAGGCGCTGGTGCTGCAGCGGTTCGGGGTGGGGGAGGCGTAGGAGGAAGACGCCGACAGCAACCGCAACCACCTCACCACAGAGGCACGGAGGCACGGAGGAGGAGGCAAACGGACTGCGTGATTCCAGAGCGACCATTCCGATGCTCCCCCCTTGGCACTTGCCACTTGTCACTTGCCCCTTGTCACTTCTCATATCTCCTCCCCCGAGACCGGTGTCGAAGCCGGCACTAGGATGACGTGCTTGATCGGGACGATCGTTTGCGAGTTAGCCGCATTCTGTGATCCCGGCTGCTTGTAATCCTGCTTGACGAACCCCAGCGTGACCTCGATTGCTCGGGGCAAACGGCCTTTAACAACGCTGTCCCATTCGCTCGCCCAGGCGTAGCCGTCGTAGTAGCGGAACTGAAGTTGGACCACCTCGCGAGCCAGAATCGAGGCGTCGTCCAGGAGCGTCGACAGGCTCGCTTCATCCGGCTTCACAACCGCGTCCCGGAGACGATCGGTCAGTTGACGCGCTAGCGCCGGAGAGATCGACAGAACATCCAGCCCCTTGGCCTCGGGGGCCGCTTGCGACGGTGTGACCATCGCCCAAGTGACCCGCACATTGTCGCTCA
>JANMLN010000150.1:0-32172 GCA_031372565.1 Gemmatimonadota bacterium
CCAGCGGCTCGTCTTCGACACCCTCCGCGCCGCCGGGATCGCGGCGGCTGATCTCTCGACCACGGACTACAGCGTGCAGCCAGAGCAGCGCTGGAACCAGCAGAAGCAGCAGGCGGAGCTGATTGGCTACATCGTGCGAAACACGATTCGGGTGCGCATCCTGAACATCGAGCAAACCGGCAAGGTGATCGACGCGGCGCTCTCCAAGGGCTCCAACCTGGTCAGTTCGCTCGAGTTGTACGCCTCCAACGTGGAAGCCGCGCGCCGCCAGGCGCTGGCGCAGGCGGTGGAACAGGCGCGTGCCGACGCGGAGGTCATGGCCAAGGCGGCAGGAGGAACGATCGCCGGATTGATCGAGCTGAGCACCGCAGAGTCGGATCCGTCGCCGATGCCCCAAATGCAGGTGATGTCGATGCGCGGCAAGGAGGCCGACTCCCCCGCCACGCCGATCGCTGGCGGGACCCAATCCCTCGTGACGCGGGTCCACACGCGCTGGCGGTTCTCGCCGTCCAAGTGAGTTTTCCCCTTTTTCACATGTGGAATGGCGGGAGTGTTTCACGTGAAACATCCCCGCGAGCATTCCAGGCGGCAACGCGTATATTCTCCCCCTCTCCCGCCGCGCTCCGCTGCGTGAGATCGCCCTTGCTCCGGCAGCAGTGACTCGGATCCTCGCGATCGCGAACCAGAAGGGTGGCGTCGGCAAAACGACGACCGCCGTCAACCTCGCCGCCTCACTGGCGGTCGCCGAGCAGCGTGTGCTCCTTGTGGATGCCGATCCACAAGGAAATGCCACCAGCGGCATCGGCCTCCCGCGTGATCGCGTTGAGCTCACGACCTACGACGTGCTCATCGGCGAATGCTCGGCTGCCGATGCGATCGTCCGCGCGGTGCAGTTCCCCTGCCTCGATGTCCTGCCCGCGACCCCGGACCTGGCCGGCGCTGAGATCGAGCTGGTTGGCGCCGCCGGACGTGAACACAAAATGCGCGACGCTTTAGCGACACTAAGGGGACAATATAACTACATCTTGATCGATTGCCCGCCTTCGCTTGGCCTTATCACCATCAACATGCTCTCGGCGGCGGACAATCTCCTTATCCCGCTGCAATGCGAGTATTACGCGCTCGAGGGGATCTCGCAGCTCCTCAACACGGTGCACGTGGTGCAGCAGTCCCTCAACGAACGGCTCGGCATTGAGGGGGTCCTCCTCACGATGTACGATGCGCGACTCAATCTCTCGCGCCAGGTCGCAGGCGACGCGCGCGAGTACTTCGGCAATCAGGTCTTCAAGGCCAGCATTCCGCGCAACGTTCGCTTGGCCGAAGCGCCGAGCTTCGGCAAGCCGATCATTCTGTACGATCTGCAGTCACCGGGGGCACAGGCGTACATGGATGTCGCGCGCGAACTGCTCGCCCGTGACGCCGCACGCGGTGACGCCGCCGCGCCTGCGGCTGGAGCGCCCGCATGAGCGCCGAAAAGCCTCGTCGGTTGGGACGCGGTCTCGAGGCCCTGTTGGGGGGCGCTTCAACGCCGGCGCGCGAAGGGAGTCGAGAAGGGAGCCGCGATGCATCGGCCGCAGCGGCAGCGCCGGCGGCTCCGCTGGAGTCACGCGGCACGCCGCTCAGTCTCCCGGTTGCCTCGATCCGGCCCAATCCGTTTCAACCGCGCCGAGAGTTCAAGCCGGAAGAACTCGCCGAGCTTGAGGCAAGTCTCAAGGCCAACGGCCTCTTGCAGCCGGTCACCGTGCGCGCCGTCGCGAACGAGCCGGGCCGCTATGAGTTGGTTGCGGGCGAACGTCGTCTTCGCGCCGCATCGCGTCTGGGGTGGACCGAGATCCCCGCGCTCCTGCGCGACTTCGACGACCGCGCGATGCTCACGCTCGCGTTGGTCGAGAACCTGCAGCGCGCGGACCTCAATCCCATCGATGAAGCGGTGGGGGTGCGCCGCCTCATCGAGGAGTTCGGGCTGACGCAGCAACAGGCGGCCGAGGTCCTGGGGAAGGATCGCTCGACGATCGCGAACCTGATTCGCGTCCTCGCGCTTCCGGCTGGGGTGCAGTCGCTCATTGGAGGCGGCCAGCTCTCGCTCGGGCACGCGCGGGCGCTGCTGACCGTTGCAGACACGCGGCTGTTGCTGCAGCTCGCGAAGCAGGCGGTGGACGAGGCGTGGAGCGTGCGCGAAGTCGAGCGTCGCGCGCGCGAGGCGACCACGCGTGAGCCAAGCAAGGGCGGCCGACCGTCGCGCGACGCGACCCCGGCCGCCGGTCGCGAACCTTCAGCGGGGGCAGCCGTTCGTGAAGCGAGCGATGCGCTCCGGAAGTACTTGCAGACCCCAGCCGCCATCCAGCTCGACGCCAACGGCCGCGGCAATATCACGCTCAGCTTTTACTCGCAGGACGACCTCCAACGACTGCTCGAGCTGATCCTGCGCACCCGCTGGAGCACCGAATAGCGCTCGCTCGTGGTCGGAACGCATGTTTACACAAAGCGGGTAACTGTTGACAGTCAAACCGCCTACCTCACTATCGTAGCCAGAGTTCTGCACATGTGCATTCGACGTCTCGTTGCGCTCGCCGCTGTGGTGCTGACCGCCTGCGGCGGCCAGGAAAAGGCTGGTGACACCAAGGGCACCCCCGCGTCTGGGCTGCGCGTCGCGCTCCTCACGCCAGGTCCGATCTCGGATCAGGCCTGGAACGGCGGAGCGTATGCCGGGCTCATGCGCATCAAGGATTCGCTCGGGGCGCAGGTGAGCCATGTGCAGACCAAGGGACCACAGGACTTCGACGAAAACTTCCGCCAGTACGGCGCGCAGGGATTCGACCTGGTCTTCGGCCATGGCTTTGAATTTCAGGAGGCGGCCACGCGCGTCGCAAAACAGTTCCCCAAGACTGTCTACATCACGACGAGCGGACATACGCTCGGGGCGAATCTCGCCGGCATGGATTTCGCCTTTGAAGAAGGGGCCTATCTCGCCGGCATGGCCGCGGCCGCGGCCTCGAAGACGGGCATTCTGGGCTGCATCGGCGGCGCCGAACTCCCCCCCGTGCGCGTGAGCTTCAAGGCATTCGAGCTCGGTGCCAAGTCGATCAACCCCAAGGTGCAGATCCTCGTCGGGTACATCGGCAACTGGGACGACGTGTCGGCCGGCAAGGAGCAGGCGCTCGCCTTCATCGCGCGCGGCGCGGACGTCCTCTTCCAGAACGCGGACGCGGCCGGGCTTGGCATCATTCAAGCCGCGCGCGAACGCAAGGTGTACGCGATCGGCGCCAACTCGAACCAGAACGGCATCGCACCGGAAACGGTCCTTGGCTCTGTGGTCATCGACCTGCCCCATGCATTGCTCACCGTCGCGCGCGAAGTCCAGGAGAAGCGCTTCACCGCGCGCGTCATTGCACTCGGCATGAAGGACGACGTGGTCGCGTGGACGCCGAACCCGAAGCTGGTGTCGGTGGTGCCGCCGACCATCACCAAAGCCGTGGATTCCGTCGCGGCTGGCTTGCGCGCCCGCACGATCCGCCTTCCGGTCTCCGCATCGAGCGACTCGGGCAAGTAACCACGCATGGCTGACGCGCTCTCCCTCGACCGTATCGCGCGGCACCTCGACGAGGTGTTGCGCACGCGCGAGATCCCGGACTACCCGGGTGCGCTCAACGGTGTACAGCTGGACACCGATCGGCCGATCAGCCGGGTGGCGGTGGGGGTCGATGCGTCGCAGGCAGTGATTGCCGGGGCGATTGCCGCGGGGGCCGAGCTCCTCGTCGTGCACCACGGTCTCTTCTGGGGGGGCGCGCAGCGGATCGTGGGACCGATGCGCGCTCGGCTCAAGCCCGCGTTTGATGCCGGGCTCGCCATCTACGGAGCGCACCTCCCCCTCGACGCGCATCCCGAACTGGGCAACAACGTGCTCCTCGCCCGCGCGCTCGGGCTCGAGCCAACGGCCGGGTTCGGCCGCTACCAGACGATCTCCGTCGGCGTGAGCGGTACGAGCGACCTCGACACCAGCGCGTTGGTGGAACGCACGCGCGCGTACTCGCAGCAGGAGGGCGGTCAGCTGGTGGTCGCCGGCCCTGTGGCCGGCAAACGGACACGACGCTGGGCGCTGATCACGGGCGCTGGTGCGTCCAGCGATTCGTTGCGCGAAGCGGCCGCACTCGGCGTCGATACGTTCATCACTGGCGAAGGCCCGCATCACACCGCGATCGAGGGACCGGAGCTTGGGATCACCATGCTCTATGCCGGCCACTACGCGACCGAGACGATCGGCGTGAAGGCGGTTGGTGCGCATCTCGAGCGCACCTTCGGGTTGCCGTGGAGCTTCATTCCGGCCCCGACCGGGCTGTGACCGTTGCGGCCCTCGCGTTGGAGGGCATCACCAAACGATTCGGCGCGGTAACCGCGCTCGACGATGCCTCCCTCACGGTGCGCGCCGGCACCGTGCACGCGCTGCTCGGTGAGAACGGGGCGGGGAAGAGCACCTTGATGCGCGTGGCCTTCGGCATGCTGGCTCCGGACCGCGGCACCGTGCGCGTTGCCGGCACCGCGCACACGTTCGCCACCGCGCGCGGCGCCATCGACACCGGACTCGGCATGGTGCACCAGCATTTCTCGCTGGTCCCCGCACTGACGGTCGCGGAGAATGTGGCGCTCGGTGGGCGGGGGCGGTTCGATCGCGCCGCGGTGGCGGCGTCGGTACGCGACATCGGCGCCGAGACCGGGCTGCTGTTGGATCCGGATGCGCGCGTCGCCACGCTGCCGGTGAGTGCGCAACAGCGGCTCGAGATCGTCAAGGCACTCTCGCGAAAGGCGCGCGTGCTGATCCTGGATGAGCCGACCGCCGTGCTGGCGCCGGACGAGGCGCGCGAGCTGCTCGCCTGGGTGAAGCGCTGGGCTGTGGGTGAGCGCGCGGCCGTGTTGATCACGCACCATCTCGCCGATGCCTTTGCGGTGGCCGACGACGTGACGGTGTTGCGTCGCGGTCGCACCGTGCTCGCGCGGGGCGTGGACGGACTCACCGAGTCGGCGCTGGTGCAGGCGATGCTCGGGGAAGCGCTCACGGTGGCAAGCGGCGCACCGTCCGCTCACGATCGGACCGGCGCGCCCGTCCTTGCATTGGACCGCGCCACGGTCGTGGATGAGCGCGGCATCGAGCGACTGGCGCCGACCACGTGCGAGATCACTGCCGGCGAGATTGTCGGCGTGGCCGCGGTGGAAGGCGCCGGCCAGGCCGAGCTGCTTCGACTGCTGGCGGGACGGCTGCGTCCATCCTCGGGGCGTGCGACGGTGCCGCTGTCGGTGGGGTTCGTGCCTGCAGACCGGCATCGTGACGCCGTCGTCCTCGACATGCCGCTTGTGGAGAATCTGGCGCTCAAGGATGCCGCGCAGGCGCGGAGCTGGATGCCGTGGCCCGCGTTGCGGAGCGAGACCGACGCCCTGATGTCGCGCTTCGATGTGCGCGCGAACGGTCCCACGACGCCGATGCGCGCGTTGTCGGGCGGCAACCAGCAGAAGTTCGTACTCGGGCGCGAGCTCGCTGAGGGGCCGGTCGCGCTCGTGGTCGAGAATCCCACACGTGGGCTCGACATTCGGGCCACGGAGGAGGTGCGCTCGCGACTCCGCGCCGCGCGTGATGCCGGACTCGCCGTCGTGCTCTACTCGGAAGATCTTGACGAAGTGCTCGCGCTCGCGGATCGCGTGTTGGTCGTGCATGCAGGCCAGGTGCAGGCGATGCCGCCCGACCGCACGCGCGTGGGGCGCGCGATGCTGGGGGCCTCGTGACATCGACCGCGATGCGCAGTGTGGCGCTCGTGCTCGCGCTCACCGCCATCGCGGTGGCGCTGCTCGCACTCATTCTCGGCGCCAGCGGAATGGACGTCGGGCGCGCCTTGCTGGCGCTCTCGCGCGGTGCGGCGGGTTCGTGGGATGCGGTGCTCTCGGGCACGCTCGTGCGCGCCACGCCGCTGCTCATCACCGGTCTCGCCATCACACTCGCCTTTCGCGCCGGGGTGCTCAACATCGGCGCCGAGGGCCAGTTGCTGATGGGGGCGGCGGCGGCGGCGGCCGTCGGACTCGCGTGGCCGGGGCTTGGGCTGCTTGCCGTACCGACGCTGCTCGTGATCGGCGCGATCGCAGGCGGGGCCTGGGCCGCGATCGCCGCCGTGCTTCGCCTCCGCTTTGGCGTGCTGGAGGTGATCAGCACGCTCATGCTCAACTTCGTCGCACAGTACCTGTTGAGTTGGCTGGTGCGCGGTCCGCTGCAAGAGCCCCAGCACATCTATCCGCAGTCGGCGTCGTTGGCGGAGAGCGCGCGCCTGGCGACGCTGGTGCCCGGAACACGGTTGCACGCGGGGTTTTTGCTCGGCGTGCTGTTGGCGGGGATGCTGGCCATCGTCTTCGCGCGCACGGCGGCCGGCTTTCGCGTGCGGCTGGTCGGTGCGAATCCCGCGGCCGCGATCAGCGCCGGCCGCATCGATGCCGCGCGCGTCGCGTTCGGGGCGTTCGTGCTCAGCGGCGCATTGGCGGGACTGGCGGGAGCGGTCGAAGTCAGCGGCGTCACCTTTGCCCTCTACGAGAACCTGTCGCCCGGGTACGGGTTCAGCGCGATCGCGGTGGCGCTGCTCGCCCGATTGCATCCAGCTGGCGTGGTCGGAACGGCGACGCTCTTCGGTGCGCTCGAGGCTGGCGCTGTCGCCATGCAGCGTGACGCGGGGGTGCCGAGCGTGGTGGTGAGCGTCGTCGAGGCGGTGCTGATCCTGCTCGTCGTGGCGGCGGAACAGTGGCGGACGCGACGCGTGGCCGCGCAGGTCGGCGCCTGATGGCCGACGCGGTCGCAGCCTTCCTCGAAGGCACGGTCCGCACCGCGACGCCGCTCGCTCTTGCGGCGCTGGGCGAGGCAATCGTTGAACGTTCGGGGGTGATCAACATCGGCCTCGAGGGATCGATCATCGCGGGCGCGCTCGGCGCCGTGGTTGCCGCCAATGCGGCCGGAACGGGCGCAGGGCTGGCTGCCGCGTTGGTGGCCGGTGCAGCCGTGGCGGCCGTGTTCGCGCTGTTCGCCGTGCGCCTCAAGGCCGACCAGATCATCACCGGCACGGCGGTCACGCTGCTTGCACTTGGTCTGACCGGCACCCTGTATCGCACCGTGTTCGGGGCCGGAGGCGCTGCGCTGGGCACGCCGACGATTGGTCCGCTGGCGATTCCCGGACTGGCCGCGCTGCCGGTTGTGGGGGTCGCCCTGTTCGCGCAGCCCCTGACGACCTATCTCGCGATCGCCCTCGTGCCGGCCACCTGGTGGTGGCTCGAGCGCACGCACGCGGGCCTCGCGCTCCGAGCCTGCGGCGAAAACCCGGCGGCCGCGCTCGCCGCAGGGATTGGCGTGGCGCGTGTGCAGGCCGCGGCTATCCTGTTCGGCGGTGCGCTCGGCGGAATCGCGGGTGGGACGCTCGTGCTGGCGCAGGCGGGCACGTTCGTCGAAGGGATGTCGGCCGGTCGAGGGTTCATCGCGATCGCGATCGTTGTGCTGGGTCGGTGGCAACCCATTGGCGTGGGGGTGGCGGCGCTGCTCTTTGGCGCGGCCAGCGCGCTGCAGTTCGCCTTTCAGGGCATGGGGTGGCAACTGCCGTACCAGCTCTTTCTCGCGACGCCGTACGTGCTCACGTTGGTCGCGCTGGCCGCGGCGCGCTCGCGCTTTGCGGCGCCGGCCGCCTTGGGCAAGCCGGTCGAGTCGTAGCGGTCGTCGCTACCGAGCCCGCCCGTCGCACGCGGGCGGCGGACTGCTGCGCCACCGGGAGCGCCAGGCACCGACGGAGTCGCGCGCGACGAACTCCACCCAGCCACCGGCTGGCGCGTCGTGTCCCGTGACCAGCGTCGGCCAGGGATCGGCGCCCAACCATGCGACGGCGAGCGCCTCGATCGCTTCGACCGTTTCTTCCGTTCCCTGCGCGCGCGCCCACCAGGTCACGCGCCAGCGCGATGGCGGAGCCGAGTCGCGCTCGGCCACGATCAGGACGCGCTCCTCGAACGGATTCGCTTCCTGTGCGACGCGCCGATGCACTTCCGCCACGACGCCACGCCCGCCCGGCGCAGGCGCGAAGGTCCAGGCGCCGCGCACCGAGAAGGGCAGTCCGCGATAGCGCGGCACGGTGTCGTCGGGCAGGGCGGAGAGGAGTCGGGCGAGATCGGCGACAAGCGCCGAGGAGTCCGCGCGTGGGATACGCTCGAGTGAATCGAGCGACACCGTGCGCGCGACCCCAGGCGCGAAAGCGACCGACCAGCGCGTCGAATCGGCAGGACCATCGCGGAGCGCGAGCCGCACGCGTGGCCAGCCGCAGCTCGCAGGGCGCACGGGGGTGAGCGTCGCGGTGCCCACGCGGCCACCGCGGCCGAAGAGCTCGACGCGCAGCGCACTGCCTTGCGGAATCCCGGAGGCAATCGGCGCCAACGTGTCGGGCGGCACCTCGGTGCCCTCGGTGCTCTCGTCGCCGGCAAGCAGCACGAATGCGCCATCGGTGGCGCGCCACGAGATCGTCACGGCTGCCGCGGCCGAGTCGACCCGTGGCGAGACCACCGACTCGACGGTAACGTTGGCCCGCGGGGCGGGTTTCCGCTCGCACGCGGCCGCCGGCACCAGCGCCCCGAGCGCGCCGAACATGATCACCCGCCGACGTAATGCCATGGTGCGAAATCTCGCGCCCGCACCGCGGCGGTCAACGAGGGCAGTCGGTGACCATGGCAGTAGCGGACAAGACGGCTCCGGCCGCATGGCTTGCGCGCATCGGGTTGGGGACGCGTGAACGACAGGGCTGGGCATTGTTCGACTGGGCCGTGTCGTCGATGCAGACCACCGTCATGGTGGCGGTCTTCCCGATCTATTTCGTCAAGGTGGCGAGTGCCAACCGCGACGCGTCACAGGCAACAGCGGCGCTTGCCAATGTGAACGCGATCGCGCTCGTGATCATGACACTGCTGTCGCCACCGCTCGGCGCCGTCGCCGATTACTTCGCCATCAAGAAGCGGCTGCTGTTCGTGTTCATGGTGATCGGGGTGCTCGCCTGCGGCGGCATGTTCTTCATCGAACGCGGCGACGCCACGCTGGCGTGGTGGCTCTTCCTGTTCGCGCTCGTTGGCGGCACCGGTTGCATGGTGCCGTACGAAGGACTCCTGCCGCATATCGCGCCCCCCGAGGACGTGGACCGGGTGTCGACGGCGGGATACGCGCTGGGCTACGTGGGCGGTGGTGTGCTGCTGGCGATCAACCTCGCGTGGATCCAGAAGCCGGAGTGGTTCGGGTTGCCGCACGGTGATGGCCTCACCGCTTCGCAGGCCACGTTGCCCGCTCGGCTCGCCTTCCTGTCGGTCGCCACCTGGTGGGCGCTGTTCACCATTCCGGTGTTGCGCTGGGTACGGGAGCCCAAGCGCTCGCGCGAGGCCGACGAAGGGGTGGCCTGGTCCTGGAGCGAGCCGTTTCGCCGGATGCGCGAGACCTTTCGCGAGCTGCGGAGCTACCGCAACCTGTTCCTGATGCTGCTGGCCTTCATGCTGTACAACGACGGCATCCAGACCATCATCAAGATGGCCACCGCGTACGGCACCGAGATCGGGATTCCCTCGGGGGCGCTGATCGGTGCGATTCTCGTGGTCCAGTTCGTCGGGATCCCCTGCACCTTCATGTGGGGAGCGATCGCCAACCGGATCGGCGCCAAGCGGGCGGTCTTCATCGGCCTCGTGGTATACACGGTCATCGCCATCATCGGCTACTTCATGACCACCGCCACGCACTTTCTCATCCTGTCTGGCCTGGTCGGGCTCGTGCAGGGCGGCACGCAGGCGCTCTCGCGTTCGCTGTATTCGAGCATGGTGCCGCCCCACAAGTCGGGCGAGTTCTTCGGCTTCTTTTCCGTGTTCGAGAAGTTTGCGGGCATCTTCGGCCCGGCGCTCTTCTCGCTCGTGATCGCATTCACGGGCACGAGCCGCGGTGCGATCATCTCGGTGATCGTGTTTTTCATTGCCGGGGCGCTCGTGCTGGCGCGCGTCAACGTCGCCGACGGGCAGGCAGCCGCGCGTGCGGCAGAGACGGGGGTCCGCGCCGTCTAGTCCGACGCGCGGTCGGCAGCGCTGAGCGGCATCACGTCGGCGCGCGGCGGAAGAAAGTCGCCCACGAGATCCCAGTGCCAGGCCTCGCGTCGCTCCCCCGTGCGCGGGTCCTTGAGCGGCTTGTGCTGCAGACGGCGCGCCGGCAGCCCCGCCTGTCGCCCCCACGCGAGCAGACGCTCCCGATCGGTGCTCACCAGGTGCGCCATCGGGTGTCCGCGCCAGATGTGGCGGTGCAACCAGAGTCCGCCGTCCATTGCGTGGATCATCCCCTCACGTCGTCGCACGAACTCGCGCCACGGGGGTGGTCCGTCGCCGAGCGACTCGGCGCGCGCGCGGGGGGGCGCCTCGCGACTCAACCGGCGTGCACTACTGGCAGAAGACCTGACCCTCGCTGGTCGCAGGCGACACGGGGCTGACGGGCCCCCAGAAGACCGCGCACGTGATCGGATACGCCAGCGGGTGCGTCCCGGTGGCGGACCATCCCAGCGTGGAGGACTCGTTGATCGTGATCGAGACGCCCGGCGAGTGCAGGTAGTTCAGCAGCGCAGGATCGCTCGCATACACGTTGCGCTCGAGGAAGTAATCCTCCTGCGCCACGGACAGCGTGCGCAGATCCGAGCGGATGGCGGCCGAGTAGGTCATCGAGCGCGAGCGACCGAACTTCGGAATGGCGAACGCCGCCAGCACGCCGATGATCACGACGACCATCAGGATCTCGATCAGCGTGAAGCCGAAGCGAGGGTCAGGGGCGGTGCGCTTGCTTGCCGAGATGAGCGTCATGTATCGGACAAGAGTGCAACCCCGGGGCCAACCGGCTGCGAGTAAACACTTGCACAGTTAAGTGACGACAGAGCAACGGAGTACGCAACCCCTGTGGCGCCGGCCTGATGTACACGCGCCACGGCGGATCGGCCGCAGTGCAGCGAAACGCCACGGTGTCACCTGTGATGGCGCGCACACGAAGTATCGGCTCAATGCTTGGCGTCCACCCAGTTGTCGCCCACGCCCAGGTCGACGACCAGCGGGATGGCCAGCGCCGCCGCTCCCTCCATCGCCTCGCGAACCAACGTGCTGAGCAGTTCGATTTCCTGCGGCGGGGCCTCGAACACCAGTTCGTCGTGCACTTGCAGCAGCATCTTGGCCTGGAGTCCGTGCTGTCGCAGCGCATCGTCCACGCGCAGCATGGCCCGCTTGATCAGATCCGCCGCCGAACCCTGGATGGGCGCGTTCGTGGCGACCCGTTCGCCGAATGCGCGCATGTTGAAGTTCTTTTCCTTGAGCTCCGGGATGTAGCGGCGCCGCCCGAAGATCGTCTCGACGTAGCCCTGCGCCCGTGCGGTCTCCACCGCGCCATCGAGCCAGGCCCGCACACCGGCAAAGCGCGTGAAGTAGGTCTCGATGAACGCCTTGGCGTCGGCATGATCGATCTTGAGTTGCCGCGACAGCGCGTGTGCGCCCTGACCGTAGATCGTCGCGAAGTTGATCGTCTTGGCGCGGGCGCGCATCTCCGGCGTGACGTGCGCAACCTCGACGCCGAAGATGACCGAGGCCGTCTGCCGATGGATGTCGCCACCGGCGCGGAAGGCGGCCACAAAGGCGGGGTCGCCCGAGAGATGCGCCAGCAACCGCAGCTCGATCTGCGAGTAGTCGGCGACCAGGAAGCGCCACCCGGCACGCGGCACGAACCCGCGGCGAATGTCTTTCCCGAGCTCGGTGCGCACGGGGATGTTCTGCAGATTCGGATCACTCGACGACAGGCGCCCGGTGGCCGCCACCGTCTGGCTGAAGCTGGTGTGCAACCGCCCCGTGGTCGGGTGCACCAACAACGGCAGCGTGTCGAGATAGGTGCTCTCGAGCTTGGCCAACTCGCGATAGTCCATCAGCAGCTGCGGCAACACATGCCCCTGCTCGGCGAGTTCCTGCAGCACGGTCGCATCGGTGCTGGCGCCGGTCGCGGTCTTCTTGAGCACGGGGAGCCCGAGCTTCTCGAAGAGGATGACGCGCAGCTGCGGATTCGAATTGACGTTGAACACTTCGCCCGCTGCGGCGTGAATCGCGCGCTCGGCCGCCTCGCGCTCACCCTGAAAGCGCGTCTTGAGCGAGCGGAACCAGTCGAGGTTGATGCCGATCCCTTCCCATTCCATGTCGGCGAGCACGCCGAGGAGCGGAATCTCGAGGCCGTGGTAGAGGGCATCGTGCGGGACGACCTGCGGCGCGAAGAGATCGCGGAGGCGCAGCGCCATGTCCGCGTCTTCGGCCGAGTACCCGCACGCGATGTCGAGCGGCACTTCGGCGAACGAGAGCTGCTTCTTGCCTTTGCCCGTGACCTCCGCGTAGGCGATCATGCGATGTCCGAGGAAGGTGAGCGCCAGCATGTCGAGTCCGTGCGAGCGGCGGCTCGGATCGAGCAGATAGCTGGCCAGCATCGTGTCGAAGTCGATGCCGCGCAGCCTCACGCCGGCGCGGCGCAACACGAGCAAGTCGAACTTGAGGTTCTGGCCGATCTTGGGGAGCGACGCGTCCTCGAGCAGCGCGCGCAGTCCGGCGCAGGCGGCGCTCTGGAGCGGTGGCAGGTTCTGCACCGCGGCACCGGCCGAGGGATCGGGCAGCAGCTCACCCTGGGTCGGCAGCGGGCCGCGATGCGCGAACGGCAGGTAGTACGCGTCGCCCGGCGCCAACGCCACGGCGATGCCGACGAGGTTGGCGCGCATCGGATCGACGGCGATCGGTGCACCGGGATCGCTCTCGGTCTCGGTGTCGACCGACATGAATCCGGTCGAGCGCACGCGCGCGACGAGCGCGTCAAGCGCGGCGACCGTGTTCACCAGCGTGTAGTGCGTGGCGATGGTGGGGGCGACGGGCAGTGCATCGACGGTGGTCACGGCGTCCGGCGGCGACTCGCCTCCACCGACCGCCTTGGCCATCGAGTGGAACTCGAGCTCGACGTAGAGATTGCGCAGGCGCGGCGCGTCTGGCGCGCGGACGGCCAGCGTTGCCAGGTCGAGCGTGATCGGGACGTCGTCCTTGATGGTGACCAGTTCCTTCGACAGACGCGCGAGGTCGGCGTGCGCGAGCAAGGCTTCGCGCGGTCGCTTCTGCTTCACGTCGGCCGCGCCGGCCAGGATGGCCTCGAGCGTGTCGAACTGCGCGATCAGCGCCTGCGCCGTCTTCTCTCCGATGCCGTGCACCCCCGGCACGTTGTCCGAGCTGTCGCCCAGCAACGCGAGGAAATCGGTGACGCGTTCGGGCGGCACCCCCAGTCGCTCGCCGCCATTCTCGACGCCCACCCATTGCTCTTCGACGGAGGCTGGCCCGCCGCGCCCGGGATTGAGCAGCCAGACATGCTCGCGCACCAACTGCTGGAAATCCTTGTCTCCCGACACGATCACGACCTCCATCCCCTGCGCGACCCCCTGCTTGGCAAGGGTGCCGATCACGTCGTCCGCCTCATAGCCCTCGACCGACAGCACGGGGATGTGGAACGCCGACAGGAGCATGGTGATGCGCTCGAGCCCACGATCGAAGTCCGCCTGCAGTTCGTCGGTGAGCTTCTCGCGCGTGGCCTTATACGCGGGATACACCTCGTGGCGGAACGACAGGCCCGCATCGTGCACCCAGCCCACGTACTCGGGCTGATGCTTCGCGAGGAGTCGCTGCAGGAAGTTCGCGATCCCCCAGACGGCCGAGGTGTTCTCGCCGCGGCTCGTGGTGAGCGGGCGCGTGAGGAGGGCAAAGAACGCGCGATAGATCAGCGCGTACCCATCCACGAGGAAGAGGCGGGGGCCGGTGGGATGCTCCATGGTGCGCGCACGTTATCCGCGCGCTCCGCAGAAAACGAGGCCGAGCGCAGATCACATGCGACAACGGGCGCCCACCGCGTCGTGGGCGCCCGTCTCCAGCGCGTTCGGGGTGGGGCGGCTCAGACCTTCGTGACCGACGACGCCGCGAGCCCCTTCTCGCCCTGACGCACTTCAAACTCGACCAGCTGGCCCGGCTGCAAGCTCTTGAAGCCGTCCATCTGAATGGTCGAGAAGTGCACGAACACGTCCTCTGCCCCCGGCTGCTCGATGAAGCCGAAGCCCTTCGCATCGTTGAACCACTTCACATTCCCGCGCGGCATGTCCCGTCCCTCCAACTCCCATGGTTTGTCATCGGCACCGGAAGCCGCAGGCGCCGTGCGGCCGAAACGGTCCGCACTCCACGCTAGCATAGAAACGTATCTTTTGTCAATTACGTCTGTTTTATCTATACATTGTCGCAGGCCAGGAGCCGAGGGCGAGCGGGGGTGCGTCACGCGGGGCGGCTAGCGGCGCCCGGTCTGCTCCTGCAGCAGGCGCGCGACCTGCTGGAAATCATTCGCCGAGGCGGGGGTGAGGCGCCACCGGCCGGAGCCCGACTGGTCCACGAAAACCAGCGTCAGGCGGCGACTCAGGAACTCCCACACGAGCACGCGCCCCCGGTTGGTCATGTCCATCGGGGTCGGCTCGCGCATCTGGTCCGGATCACCGAGCGTCACGAAGACCATCCCGCGATCCGTCTGCCACCCCGGAATCCCCTCGTCGCGGTACTTCGCATTCGCGATCTCGATCCGACCGAAATAGGCGCGCAGCACATCGCCCTTGGAGCCCGTGCCGTTGATGTCCTGCACAAAGGCACCCCACGCCGCCGCCCGTTCGGCGGCGGGCGTCTCACGCAGTCGCGCGAGCCGTCCGGGGGACGCGAAGTAGCGCAGATAGTTCACCATCTGATCGAACGTCGCCACCGGCAGATCATCGCCGAACGAGACGAACACCGGCGTCGACGACGTATCGCCGCTGTCGAGCCGTCGCACGCGCACGCGCGCCACGCCAATCCCCAAGGCCGCGGAGGGCACGCGCACGACGCCCGCCACGAGCCGGCCGCGCCGCAGCAGCGTGCTGGTATCTGTCCACAGGACCGCGTCACCCTCGCCGAGCGCTTCGGTCCGCACCGCAATCCGGTCGCCATCACCGTACGCCTCGACATACAGCGGGACCACCGAGTCGCGTCCGAAGACGATCGTCGAGCGCGGGCTCGCCAGGAGGCGCGGCAGCGAGTCGATCGCGCTCCGTGTCGTCGCCTCGTAGAACGGCACCGGACTCGACAGGGTCCGTGCAACGAGCTTGGGTACCACGAGCGGTCGCGCCGACGACGACGCCTTGCCGGTTGTCTCGTCGCGGACCGTCACCACGAGGTCACTCGTCCCGGGTGGCACGCTCAGGACCTGCTGGAAGATGACGCTCTCATCCGAGCGCGCGGTCTCCTTGAAGGCAACCACGCGCACCTGGTCGCTTCCCTCCGCCTTCGCGACGACCTCCCCGGCCTTCCGCACCTCGACCGCGGTTGCGTAGGTCGCCTGATACCGATCGCCTTCGCGCGTGAAGGTGAGCGACCGATTCGGAATCGACAGCGTCACGAGCATCAGCGTGCTGTCCGCGTTGGCGCTGCCCAGGAACGCCACCGACCCCACGAACGGCACCGGCGGGCCATCCGCCAGCAACCCCATGGACTGGTACAGGCGGACCGCATCGATCGCGCCCAGCGCGGACCCCGACAGGGTCGGCACGTTCACGCGCGAGCGCACCGGCGTCACGGGGCGTGATGAGCCATTGTCCGCTGCCGGACCCGACGAGCCGCCGCCACACGCACCGAGCGTGAGGACGGACAGGGTGATCACGAAGCGAGCGACGACACGGCGGGGCATGCGGGTCTCCGGCGGGACGAACAGCTGGGGCGGGGGGTCCGCCCGCTGTTACCCCGGAAGTCGGTGGAAGATACCTCGCTTGCCGCACCCCTGTCAGTCGGGTTAGCATTGCCCCGTGCAGAAAGACGCGCTCGTGGGGTCGACCATTGCCGGCTATGTGCTCCAGGAAATGATTGGGGAGGGGGGAACCTCCACCGTCTATCGTGGAGAGCACCCCACCCACGGCGCCGTCGCGGTCAAGGTGCTGCGCGAAAAGCTGCGGCAAGACCGGACCGCGGTGGCGCGCTTCGTGCGCGAGGCGCAGTTCGGCGCGCGCGTCGTGCACCCCAACGTCGTCAAGACGATCGAGATCGGCGAAGCCGAGGGACTGCACTTTCTGGTCATCGAGTGGGCCAAGGGCGAGCTGCTCGAGAAGTACGTCAAGCGCATGGCCCCGCTGCCCAAGGACGAAACCGCCGCGATCATCACGCAGATTGGCGACGCGGTGCAGGCCGCGCACGCGGAAGGGATCATCCACCGCGATCTCAAGCCCGACAACGTGATGTACGACGCCGAGGCGCGGCACGTGAAGCTCCTCGATTTCGGCATCGCCATCACCACCGACACGACGGCCGACGAGCGGCTCACGCGCGCCGGCTTCTTCGTCGGCACGCTCATGTACGTGGCCCCCGAGGCGCTCTCGGGCGAGTTGGTCGGGCCCGCCGCGGACCAGTACTCGCTCGCGACCATCGCCTATCAGCTGCTCACCGGCGTCCTGCCGTACGGGGCCAAGAACCAGCGCGAGATGTTCGCCCTGCTCCTCAAGGAACCGCCCACGCCGCTCAACAAGGCGAAGGCGGGACTCTCCTTTCCGGCCAACATCGAGGCCGTGGTCATGAAGGGGCTCGCGAAGAACCCGAAGGATCGCTACCCGAACGTGCTCGCCTTCGCCAAGGAACTCGCCGACGCGATCGCCGTGCCCGAGCCCGCGCCGTCGGCCGGACTCTTCGGCAAGGTGCGCAAGCTCTTCGGCTAGAGCGGCACCGGCGCCGGCACCACCGGCAGCCACAACGAAAAGATCGATCCTTTGCCTTCGGCGCTCTCCAGCGTGAGGTCGCCGCCCAAGTGGCGGGCGAGCCGCCGCGAAATGGGAAGCCCGAGGCCAACCCCGCGTGATTCGGACCCGCCGCGCGCGCCGGCCCGTACCTGCTCGAACTCGTCGAAGACGCGCGCCTGATCGATCGGCGCGATCCCGATCCCGGTATCGGCCACCTGCAACACGACCCATGCACCAGGCCCCGGGGCGCTCGAGAGCTCCGGATCCGCACTGGGCGCCGCGAGCCGAGCGCGCAGGCTGATGCTCCCCTGCGGCGTGAACTTGATGGCGTTGGCCACGAGGTTCACGATCACCTGGCGCAACTGCGTGGGGTCGGTCTCGATCCGCGGCAGGCCCGGCCCGACGTTGAGCGACAGGCTCAGGCCGCGCTCACCCGCCAGCGGCTCCATCTCGGTGGCCACGCTCAGCAAGAAGCCGCGCAGCTCGACCGGTTCGCGGTGCAACTCCATCCGGCCGGCCGCCAAGCGCGCGAGGTCGAGCACCTGATCAACGAGTCGGCGCAGATGCGTCGCCGAGTCTTCGACTTTGGACACGACCGAGAGTTGACGCGGCGTCAACGCGCCATAGGTGCCGTCGCGCAGCAGCTCCGTGAACCCGACGATCGCGTGCAGCGGCGTACGCAGCTCATGCGACGCGGCCGCCAGAAACTCGCTCTTGCTCCGATTGGCCCGCAGCAGTTCAGCCGACAGCTGTTCGAGCTCGGCGGAGCGCGCCCGCGCGCGCCGCGACTGTGCCCGCTCGAGCACGAAGGCGAGGAGCGCCGCCACGGCCGCGCCGCCACCGAGCATGCCGAGCGCGAGCCGCCCGCTCCCTCCTGCAGGGAGGGCCCGCGCCGCTTCCACGAACCCGGCCACCATGCCACAGACGGCAACGGCCAGCAGCACGGCAGAGGTTCGGCGTGGCGTCGCAGGAAAGTCGGGCATCGCGTCCAGGGCAGGGGTGCGGCATCATCTCCGCGCGCAGCCGTGACGCGCAAGGGTGGCCGTGCGATCACATCGGCGCTCGTCCCCCGGGGAGCACGACCCGCGCGCGCCCCTCATGCGCTCCGGTCGGTGAGAGCCGACTCAACGCATCCCGATGCGGCCGCACGAGTCGGTCGATGAAGTGCGCGAGCATCCCGTCGCCGTCGTAGCGGTCGCGGAACCCGGCCGCCGACACGCCGAGCATGCGCCGGGTGTGGCGCCCAAAGCTTTGCGGGGAGGAGTAGCGCATGAGGTGGGTGACCTCGGTGATCGTGGCACCGGGTCGCTCGAACCGGTCCGCGGCCAACACCAGCCGCGCGGTGGCGAGGTAGATCTTGGCGCTGGGCAACCGAAGCCGGAAGAAACGGCTCATGAGCGAGCTGGGGTTGATGTGCAGCCGCTGCGCGAGCTCCCGCGTGCTGGTCATCGTGAGGCCGTCGAGGAAGATCCGCTCGAAGAGCTGGAGCGCGTCCGGCTGCAGCGCCGGCAGCTCCCGCCAGAGGGCCTCAAGCGAACGGCGGCGGATGTCACCGGCGTTCTGCGCACCGAGCGCCTGCCGCAGCTCGGCCCAGCCGTGGGCCTGGGAGGCCTCCAGGACCGCGCGAACCCCACACTGACCGAGCTGGAGGGCGGCCTGAGGCGCGCGGGCGTCTGGACGGGCAAGGAACGCAAAGGCGGGCACGTTGGGAAACTCCCGAACCAGGCGGGTGAGCGCCGGGCGCGCGGTCGGGTGCCACGCGCCCAGCGAAACCATCACGGCCGCGGCGCGCCGCTCCCGGAGGTCGGCCAGCACCTCGGGAAGCGAACTGCGATGCACGGCGCGGAAAAGGCCCGCACCAGCCGCGTCGACATGCGGACGCTCGACGAGTGGTACGAGAGTGGTGACGACCGGCGGCTCCGCGCGAGTGGGGGTGGCCTTGGGACGCGGAACAAGAGACGAGAGGCGCATGATGTGGACTCCGGGGGGTCGGCGTGAACAGCGACACGCAACGAGCACGGCGCCGCGGTCGATCGGCGTGACGCAAGGGTGCATCCCCCCAGTCAGTCCCCCGTCACCTCAGCCGTTTCGCCGAGTCACGGTCGTGAGCGTGACCCGTCAACGTCTGCTGGTTTCCACCGTTCGAATCGCGCAGGTCGCAACCCGGTATTGCGCCAGCCCGGTATCACCCTTAGCCATTCAGGCGTATTCCGTGGCGAGCTGGATGATCGCGGCCGTGGATCGTGCACGGTTCGAGGAAAGTCCGGGCTCCATTTGGGCACGCTGCCAGGTAACGCCTGGGCGTTCGGGTCACTCCGGGCGACGGACAGGGCAACAGAAAACAGACCGCCCACCAATCCATCGGTGGGTAAGGGTGAAACGGTGGGGTAAGAGCCCACCGCGCGGGCGGTAACGCACCGTGGCACGGCAACCCCCAGCGGGAGCAAGGCCAAGTAAGCGGCGAGAGGCGCCCACCTCGACCAAGACGCCGCGGGTCGGCTGCTACAGGAGACGGGTGACCGGCTCCGCAGAGGAATGATCATCCGGGGCTTCACCGCCCCGACAGAACCCGGCTTACAGGCTCGTCACGACAACATGCGGGGTGCGCTCCTTTCACAGGAACGCACCCCGCACCACATCCCACCCTGTTCCGCCCGGCGGCCGCGACGCGCCGCTAGTCGACCAGCCGCAGCGGCATCACGAGGCAGAGATACTTGCCCGGGTCGCTCCACCCCTCGGGCTCGAGCGTGGCCGCCCGCTCCGGTGCCTTGAAGGTGAGCTTCACCTCCTCGGTCGGGATGTAGCGCAAGATCTCGAGCAGGTAGTTGGCGTTGAAGCCGATCTCGAGCGGATCGCCGTTGTAGCGAATCGGGATCTCGTCCTGCGCCTCGCCCACATCCGCGGTCTGCACGCTGAACTTGAGCATCGCGGTGTTGAAGGCCAGGCGAATGCGATGCGTCTGGTCCGACGCGACAATGGCCGTGCGCCGGAGCGCCGCCGTCAGCGCCGCACGATCGGCAATCGCGAACCGGTCGTTGTCCTTCGGAATGACCTGGTCGTAGTTCGGGTACGGGCCCTCGATGAGCCGCGTGTACACCGACACGAACGGCGACCGGAAGCCGAGGTGATTGGCCCCCTGCGCAATCTCCAGGTCTTCGTCCGCGGGGAAGAGGCGCCGCACTTGCTCGAGCGCCTTTGGTGGCACGATGAAATCCGCCGTCGTCTCGCTGACCCACGGCGTCTCCATCTTGGCCAGCCGGTGCCCATTGGTTGCCACCATGCGCATCAGGTCCTTGCGCAGCTCCCACAGCACGCCGTTCAGGATCGGCCGACTCTCCTCGGTCGACACGGCAAAGGCCGTGTGCGCGATGAGCTTCTGCACCTCCGACGACCGGATCTTCCAGGGATTCGTGAACTTGATCGACGGGAAGGCCGGAAACTCGTCCTTGGGCAGCCCGAGCAGCTTGAACTTGGAACGCCCGCTTTCGAGCGTGATCCGCTGCTCGCCGGCGGTCGCCAACTTGATCGGCGCCGGCGGCAACTCGCGCACGATCTCCATCAGCCGCTTGGCGGGAATGGTGATCGCACCTGGTGCATCGACCTCGGCCGCGATCTCGATGCTGACCGCGATGTCGAGATCCGTGCCAGAGAGGCGGATCCCGCGCTCTGTCGTCTCGACGAGGAGGTTCGACAGGACCGGCAGCGTGGTCTTGGTCGGAATCGTTGCCGCGACGGCCGTCAGTCCTTCGAGCAACTTCTCGCGCGAGCTGGTGACCTTCATGCAGGCTCCTTGGGTACCGATTGGGCGAACATGGGTTGCGTGCCCAGTATCACGAAAGGAGAGAGAAAGACAGGAGAAGTAGTAGCAGGCACTGTGAATTGTCGACTGTCGTCGTAAGCCGCAAGGTTACAACGCTTTAGCTCTGTACACAATATCCACACTCACGTGGAGACTTTCGGGAGTTGTCCACGTCGGGGGTTTTCCGCCCACTCGGCCGTGGATAGTTACTGTTGTAACAACCGGTTCTCCACACGCTGCACCCTGCCCGCAAACTCTGGATCTGTACGGAGCTGCACCTCGACGCGCTCGAGGCTGTGGATGACTGTGGAATGATCCCGCCCCCCAAATGCCTCACCGATCTGGATGAGCGGCGTGCCCATCAATGTACGCACCAGGTACATCGCGATCTGACGCGGAACCGTGTACGCCTTGAGGCGGCTTTTCGACATCAGCGCCTCCGGCGTGACCTGCCATTCCTGCGCAACCACCTTCTGGACGACCGGGATCGACAGCACGCCACCGCCGCCGCCGCCGCCGCCATCCGTGCTCAATCGGTCACGCAGTGCGTCGAGCGCCAGTTCGACCGACACATCCTTGTGCTTCAACGAGGCAAAGGCAAGGAGCTTGATAATGCACCCTTCCAGCTCGCGCACATTCGATTGCACCCGTTCGGCGATCAACTCCAGCACATCCGACGGGAACGACTCCTCCAGATGGTCGCGCTTGAGCTTCTGATGGAGAATGGCCAACCGGTGCTCGTAGTCCGGCTGGCCGACGTCGGCCACCATGCCGCTCTGGAACCGGCTCACAAGGCGCGCCTCGAGGCGCGGAATCTCGACCGGTGGCCGGTCCGAGGTGAGGACGATCTGCCGCCCGGCCTCGTAGAGCGTGTTGAACGTATGAAAGAACTCTTCCTGCGTGCTCTCCTTCCCCTTCAGGAACTGCACGTCGTCGACCAGGAGCACGTCGAGCTCCCGGTAGCGCCGCTTGAACGACGACATCGCCTTGCCCTGCACCGCCTGGATGAACTCGTTGGTGAACTGCTCGATGCCCACGTACGCGACCCGCGCGTCCGGGTTGCGCTCGAGCACCCCGTGTCCGATCGCCTGCATCAGGTGCGTCTTGCCCAGTCCCGTGTCGCCGTAGAGGAAGAGCGGGTTGTAGGACCGCCCCGGCGCCCCCGACACGGCCAGCGCCGCCGCGGCCGCCAGTTCGTTGGAGCGGCCCACCACGAACTCATTGAGCGTGTAGCGGGGTGAGAGCGGGGCAAACCCGAACGAGTCGTTCTGGGGCCGCGTGCTGACCCGGCCCGGGGCGACCGGAGCGGGCGGTGTGCCGATCGCTGAACCGGGGGGCCGAGGGGCCGGCGCGACGAACAGGTCCATCTGCGCGCGGGAGATCCGCTCCGGGTCGGCCTGAAAGGTGACGCGGACCGGATGGCCAAGCGCCACGGGCCCATACGACTCGAGCAGGTCCTGATAGTTGCGCTCGTTCCACTCGGCGGCAAACTGGTCCGGAACACCGATCGCGAGGGCGTTGTCGGTGAGTCCCAAGGGCTGGGCCGGGGCGAGCCAGCTTTCGAAGGCCTCGGGGGTCAGGTCCAGACGCGCGCGCTCCAGCAGGCGCGACCAGACATCCGAGGCGGAGAGGGACATGCGTGCGCGGCGACCGAACGAGGCTATGTGGATAACGAAAGGGGGGTGAAGGTAGAGGTCCCCTGTGGAAAAGTCAACGCGAGGTTACTGTCGCGGTGCTGCTAAGTGACGTTGCCGGAGAGACTTGCCGTATGTCATTTGACGCACTAGACTTAGGGTTCTCTTGGAATTGTACGACATCACTTTCCGTCTTGAAGGGTTAGGGCAATGGGCAAGCCGACGTATCGTCCGCGGAACAAGCGCCGAGTTGCGACGCATGGATTCCGCACGCGCATGTCAGACAAGTGGGGGCAGCAGGTGTTGGCGCGGCGCCGCAAGAAGGGGCGCAAGCGCCTGACTGTGCAGCTCCCGAGCAAGTACGCCGGCGTCTGAGCGGTTCTCCTTCGCGCGTCGGCAACGGCTGACGCGATCGATGGAGATGCAGCGCGTCCATGCGGAAGGGAAGCGAATCCGAACGACGCATTTTGACGTTCGGGTCCTCGCTTCCCTTCGCGCGTACGCGCGCGTGGGCGTTGTGGTCCCCAAGTACGGGCACACGGCCGTGGAGCGCAACCTCGTGAAACGGCGAATGCGCGAAGCGGTGCGGCTGCGGTTGCTCAAGGCGCTCCCTGGCGTGGATCTGGTCGTCCGTGCCACCCCGGCCGCGTACCGGGCAACGGCGCTCGCATTGGCCGACGAGATCGCGACACTCCCGGCGCGCATCGCGCGTACGGAGGCACGTCCAGCGTGAGAACCGCGTTGATCTTGGGGGTCCGTGCCTACCAGCTCTGGATCAGTCCGTTCTTGCCGTCGGCCTGTCGGTATCACCCGACCTGTTCGGCGTACGCGATCGAAGCATTGCAGAAACACGGTGCGTGGCGCGGCAGTTGGTTGGCCGCCAAGCGCATCGGCCGGTGTCACCCTTTCCGGGCCGGTGGTTTCGACCCGGTTCCCTGACTGACGAGTAGCGTTCCGTTATGGATCGTCGGATGCTGTTGGCGATTGTGTTGACCATCGGGGTCATCTTCGCCACGAACCTCATCTTCCCGCCTGCGAAGGTCGCGCCCAAGGTGGCCGCCGACTCGCTGGCGGTCGCGTCGCCCGCAGCCGCGGTTCCCGCACCCGCCACGGCGGGCGCGTTGCCGCAAGCCAGCGTGGGTGCCGCACCGAGCGTGGCCGCCCCCGTGGGCGCAGCGCCCACCACGCTCAAGCTCGACACGGCCCGTGTGCAGACGGCGCGCGCCAGCGTGGCCTTCAGCTCGCTGGGCGCCGCGCCGCTCTCGGTCACGATGCGCGACTTCAAGGCGCTGCCCGTCAAGGCGGTCGAGGCGGCGATCGTGTCGCCGTTGGGCGCGCTGCTCCGGTATGCGGTGATCACCGCAGGCGACACGGTGCGCTTCGATCGCGTGGCGTTCGCGGCCACGACCACGACCACCAACGGCCAGACGGTGCTCGAGTACCGCGGCACCGAGCGCGGCATCACGCTCACGGCGCGCTACCAGCTCGACACCACCGACGTGAACGCGTACCTCACGCGCGCAAAGCTCACGGTCGAAGGCGCACCGACGCCGGCCTTCCTGCGCATCGGGTTGCCGGCCGGGTTCGTCTCGCAGGAGACCAAGCCCGACGAAGACGCCACCCACATGGCGTACGCCTTCAAGCCCGAAAAGCGCTCGGCGGACCTGATCGCCTTCAGCAAGCTCGACCCGGGCGAGCGGCGCCTCGAGCGCGGGCCCTTCACCTGGCTCGTGGCCAAGACCAAGTACTTCATGGTCGGCCTGCTCGTCGATTCCGTGCGTTCACCGATCGTCGAGTTGCAGGTGACGGGTCAGCCCAAGACGGGGAGCTATGTGTCCACCGGCGATGCCCAGGCCATCGTGGAGCTCACCAACGGCCCCGTGTCGTTCGAGCTCTATCAGGGCCCGCAGGAGTACATCCGGCTGCACAAGCTCGGCCGCGATTTCGAGAATTCGAATCCGTACGGCGGCTGGTTGCAGGGGGCGGTGCAGCCGTTCGCCACGATCGTGATGCGGCTCCTGCTCTGGGCGAAGTCGAAGACGGCGCTCTCGTACGGGTGGCTGCTCGTGCTGTTCGCGGTGGCGGTGCGCCTGTTGCTCTGGCCGCTCAACCAGACCGCCATGCGCTCGAGCATCAAGATGCAGCGCATCCAGCCCGAGCTCGCGCAGGTGCAGGAGAAGTTCAAGGGCGATCCGCAGAAGCTGCAGGCCGAAATGATGAAGGTGTACGCGGCCCATGGCATGAGCCCGTTCAGCGCCTTCAGCGGCTGCTTGCCGATGCTGATTCCGCTGCCGATCCTGTTCGCGCTCTTCTTCGTCTTCCAGAACACGATCGAGTTCCGCGGCGTGAGCTTCCTGTGGCTCCCCGACATCTCGCTCGGCGATCCGTTCTACGTCATGCCGCTGGCGATGGGAGCGAGCATGTTCCTGCTCTCCTGGATCGGGATGAAGAACTCGCCGCCAAACCCGCAGGCCAAGATGATGGCGTGGATGCTGCCGGGGATGATGACCTTCATGTTCATCAACTTCGCGTCGGGGCTCACGCTGTACTACTTCGTGCAGAACCTGGCCGCGCTGCCGCAGCAGTGGCTCGTGGCCAACGAGCGCGCCAAGCGCTCCACGGAGACGGCGGTCGTCAAGTCGTAGCGCCGCGCGCACGGCACACAACGAATACGGGCGGTGTCCCCCGGAGGACACCGCCCGCATTCGTTTCGGGCCCGACCTTCAATGGCGCGTGCTACGGACCCTTGCTGGTGGCCGCCCGCCAGACTTCATCGGCGAGCCACTCCAGCCGTTCTTCGGCCTGTTCCAGTTCACCGGCGCTCATGCCGCCGGCGTTGTGCGCCAAGTCGCGCACATGATCAAGCAGATCGTCGAGCGATTCGCGGAGCGACGCGTTGCGGCGGCGTTCGTCGTTCGAGCCTTCTGCGGTGTCGCTCATGCGGACGCCATCGACTGACGACCGATGGCCATCAGCTCCTCGGCGCTGGCCCGAAGCGCCCACGCGTACCCGCGCGCGGTGATCGCGGCATCGACCATGCGCGCGCCCAGGAAGTAGCCGGCGCGTTCGGGGAGCACGTAGCGATCGACGGTGCGCGCTTCGTCGCTCATGCCGCCCGAGAGGTAGCGGAGCCGGAGCCCGAGCGCGCTCGCGTCCAGATCCTCGGCGACGGCGCGGCTGAGCACCTGCTCGAGCTCGCGCACACGCGCATACTGGCGGCGACCGTACCCGAAGTACTCCCACGCGGCGTGCCCGGGCGAGATGGCGCGCGAGACCTGCACGGCGAGCCCCTCGTTGATGATCAGCTCGCGCAGCGTGGCGCGACGGCCGGTTTCCCAGTACGAGTAATAGCCCCCCGCTTCGTCGACCAAGGCGCGCATCTCACTGCGCGAGGTGGGCGAGGTGTAGCGCACGGCGTGGGCGATTTCGTGCGCGAGCCAGAGCGGAATCAGCTCCGGATCGAGTCCCAGCCCCTGCGTGTCGGGGTTGGCAACGGAGGTGAAGTGCTCGAGGCACACGAAGGCGATGCCGCGGCCGTTGACGACGAGTTCACCGGCATTCGCGGCGCCGACGCCCACCATGAGCACCACGTCGACGCCGGTGTCGATGTCGAGGAGGTGCTGGCACTGCTCTTCGGTGTTGCGGGCGAGCGAGACCACGTCGGTGCGCTCGAGCATCGTGCGCAGATCGGTCCGGTCGGCCATGGCCGTGGCGCGGGCGACGTCGGCGAAGTGCGGCCCCTCGGGATCGAGGACGTAGTTCTGCCAGTACGCCTCGAGGATCTTCTTGTGCGTCTCGTAGTACCTGCCATACGCCGCAACGCGATCGTTGCTGTTGAGGACGGCGAAGAAGTCCGGCAGGAGATTGATCAGCATCTATGATCCGATGGCGATAGCGGGGCGCGTGACCGGGAGAGTTTTCCACACCACCCGTGCGCGCGGCTAATGTAGAGTGGCTTGTGAAAGCGAGCAAGAGCCGCCGTATCGGAAACGACGCAATTGGTCTAATGTCACAGACTTACGTGGTTTGCCGACCGAGCCAGCTGCCCAACTGGCGCGAATTGTGGATTTCTATCGCTACCGGGTGCCGAAGAGGCGGTCGCCGGCGTCGCCCAGTCCTGGCAGGATGTAGCCCTGCGCATTGAGCTCGCGATCGAGCGAGGCGGCGAAGACCATCACGTCGGGATGGGCGTTGGCGAGCTTGGCGACGCCTTCGGGGGCGGCGACGAGGCAGAGGAAGCGGATGCGCGTGGCACCGGCCTTCTTGAGCGACGTGACCGCAGAGACCGCCGACCCACCGGTGGCGAGCATCGGGTCGAGCAGGAAGAAGTCGCGTTCGGCGGCGTCGCCCGGGACCTTGAAGTAGTAGTCGACCGGTTCGAGGGTGTCGTGATCGCGGTAGAGGCCGATGTGGCCGACGCGCGCCGAGGGGACGAGGCGCAGGATGCCTTCGACCATGCCGAGCCCGGCGCGGAGGATCGGGACCAGGGTGAGCTTCTTGCCGGCGACGCGCTTGGCCATGGTGTGCTCGAGCGGCGTTTCGACCGGGGCATCTTCGAGCACCAGCCCTGCGGTGGCTTCGTAGGCCATGAGCATCGCGATCTCGTCCACCAACTCCTTGAAGATCTTGGTGGGGGTTTCGCGGTCGCGCAGGAGGCGCAGCTTGTGCTGCACCAGCGGGTGCTGCACGACGGTGAGCGTGGGGAAGGTCGGGGTGGTGCGCATGGGCGCGAAGCTACTACTATTTCGGCCATGAAAGAATACCAAGCCGTGGTGCTCCGGCAGACGAAGCACGCGCAGGATGATGAGGAAGGGCTGACGGATCTGCTGAACGAGCGGAGTCGAGGCGGGTGGGCTCCCGTGACCATGACGCAGGGAGACGGACGGCTGACGGTCGTGTTCTCGCGCGAGGCGGAGGGGTAGCGGGGCCTAGCGTGGCGGCAGGCGCTGAAGCCGGGAGGGCGGGAGAGCGGTGGGCGGAACGCCGCTCTGCTTCGCTCCGGGCAATACGGCTTGGCGTCCGCTCGTGAGGCAGTCAGAAACCGCCACACCGAAGTGGAGCATGCGGCTCCGCTATCTCGATGGGAAGCAGGGAGACCCGTAGTGACGCACTTTCACTCCGGAATCCGAGAGAGAGGCGAGCAGCCCACAGGCAGATGGACCGACGAGGCACCACCCGTGTTCGTTCGCTGCAAGGCCTTTGACTGAGGGCACGTGATGAGCATCCGAGCAACCTGGATTGCTGCGGCCGCTACCGCCTTCTTATGCGCCCACGCTTTGGGAGTTCTGGAGATGTCGGCGCAGTCAGTCGACAGTTCGCGAGCTGCCTCTGCGCACGCTGAAGGGGGCCGAAGCTACCGGCTCGTAAGCTGGGGAGGGCTTCCTCTCCCAGCAGTCGACTACGCCGACTCCGCCATGCGCGGGGATTCCCGTGTTGCGTGCAAGAGGGTTCGACACGATGCCGCGGCCCGTGTTGCAGCGTCGTCGTGGTACTATCGAGATAGCACCACCATCGAGTGCAACGACGGAAGTCGGACCAACGCGTCGCGGAGTTCGCGAGGGTCTATTCGGCGTCGAGGCGGCGCAGTGTACTGGTGGAGCAATAGACGCCCAGACCCAGGGCAAGTGTTTCAAGCGTGGACATTTGGCGATACCCTGTACCTCAACACTATTCCCGATGCGCGAGGCGGCTGGGAGCTCTTGCGAGTGCGAGCTCCTATCCCGACCCATCCCTGAACGTTCAATTCGAACTTCCCCACGTTCATCCGATCGTGACGTGACCTCGAGACCGGGGAGGTACACCGCTTTCGGCCGCCCCGCAACGAACGTGCGCCCTTGCATCAGTCCACATAGGGCAGCGGCGATCATTCGCAAGGCCTCCCGCCCGTTGCGATCGCTGCCACGCGGCACGAACTATGCCCTCCGTAGCAGATCGAGTTCAGCGGCGCCGCGCGCGAGGATCCGATCGGGCTGGCGGGGGGGATCAATCCATCTGCGTTTGTCGAGAATGATCCGGTCAGCCTCACGGATCCGAGCGGACTGAAGGCTGGCGCCAAGTGCCCCTTCGGCATGAAGCTCGTCGTCTACCCGGACGGAACCTCAGGTTGTGAGCGAGGCGAGGGATTCCCGCTACCGACGAGCTACACATTCGGATCGTATGACTGGGGGCGGAGCCACGGAGAGCGAACGATCACCAACCGGCAGGTGGACGGGAGGTCCGAATCCCGTATTTCTACGCTGCAACGCTATCAAGTGAGGTCGGAAAATGCGCTCGAGGATATGGGTCGCTGCTATCGGTGCAACGGCAATCACCTTCATCATGACGCACGGAATCCTCGCATCGCCAGCCCCCGTGGCTCGAGGCCAAGCCACGTCCGACATGCGCACACAGTCGGCCCGTGAGTACCGCCTCGTTAGCTGGGGTGGGCAGAAGCTCCCGGCAGAGGACTATGCGGACTCAGTCACCCGCGGGAGAGCCCGCGTCGCTTGCAGGCTGATGATGCACGACGCCGTTGCGCGAGTCCGTGATTCGAGCTGGTTCTTTCACGATAGCACTACTATCGAGTGCTTGGATGGCTCAAAGACGAACACGTCGCAGCGTTCGCGCGGGTTCATCAAGCGACGAGGTAGCGCCGTCTACTGGTGGATTGACAAGCCGGGGACCTCGGGCGAAGCGTTTCAGGCGTGGACATTTGGTGATACTCTGTACCTCAACGTCATGCCGGCGCCGCGAGACGGCTGGGCGCTTGTGCGTGTGCGGGATCGTTCTCCGAGCCATCACTAATTGACCCTCTGAGATTGACCCAGAAAACGACGGCGGCGGAGAACCCTATGCTGACGGTCGTCGATCAGTGGAGTCGCTGGAGTCCGATCGTGGACCCCGAGTTCTCCCTGCGCGGCCGCGACGTGGCAGCGGCCGTGGACGCCGCGATCGCGGTCCACGCGAAGCCCGTGTCGGTGACCGTCGATCACGGCACGGAGTTCCCGTCCCGTCCCCTCGAGGACTGGGCGTACAGCCGCGGCGTAGCGCTCGATTTCACGCGGCCAGGAACGGGCACATCGAATCGTTCAACGGGCGCGTGCGCGACGAGTGTCTCAACGTGCATCAATTCACAGATCGCGCCCATGACCGCGACGTCGAGAATGATCCGGTCAACTTCACGGATCCGAGCGGACTGAAGGCTGGCGCCAAGTGCCCCTTCGGCATGAAGCTCGTCGTCTACCCGGACGGAACCTCAGGTTGTGAGCGAGGCGAGGGATTCCCGCTACCGACGATCTGGAAATTCGGATCATATTACTGGGGGCGGAGCCACGGTGAACGAACCATCGGCGCGATCGATCCCATCGTCGACCGAAGCATCGCGCGGTTACGCGACCCTAGCGATGGCGTCGACGTTGAAGCAATGAAGCGCGTGATGGCTTGCTCCGGGAAAATTCTCGACGCAGGACTTGCCGTTGCTCAAGACGGATTCTTCCTGTTCGGCGCAGCGCCGGCCGCGTGGGCAATGAAAGTCCGCCGTGGCCTGAACGGCGGAGCGAAACTAGATCGGGTGATGGACGTCTGGAAGGCGTCGTATGTGTCCGCGCAGCTGTTCCCAGGGAGGGCTGGGTTGGCAGGCGCGCGATCGCTTGCCGGTTCGTTCTCGCTGAAGGCTGCGTCATCGGCGCTTCAGGGGGCGCTTCCAGAAATTCGGGATCTGATCTTCTCAACGATTCCCGTCGCGAACTCCTTCTCGGCGATATACGGGGCTGGAAAATGCATTCTCGAGAATGGTGGGATGTAGACTGGTCGGTCCGCGTCAGGAGGGGCGTTCATTACGGCGCAGTATGCGGGGCAAGCTTTGGTCTGGTCATCTGGCTCCTGACCACGCTGCAGGGCGAAAGTAGCGTGATCATCCACGGGATCCGCACGAGCGCGAACACGCTCGCACTGTCATATCTGACGGCGTGCCCGTTGGCCGGACTCGGAATCGGTCTCGCATGGCCCTTAATGCGCCATAAGTTCGTTGCCGCGTCGGTAGGCATCGGTTGCATACTTCCACTGGCGATCGGAGTTGTGTGGTCACTGAAGGGCGGCGGAGAATGGGGCGCACTCGAGTCACGCACGGTTGCCATTGGCTCGGCCTTCCTCGGCCCAGCGCTCGGATTGGGTGTGAGAAATGCCGCGATGTGGAGCGTTGACGAGCCGCCGGAGGAGTGAGACTGACCACAGTACAACCGGGCAGGCTCGTGGGCTCGCTCGCCCCCATACAGGCACCTGGGCTTGTTCGAATTAGGGAAAGGAATCGGATTTGGTTTCACCGCCGCGTTCGCTTGTGCAAAAGGACGCCTTTCCGGACAATGAGGTGTTACCGATGCCAATTCGTGTGCTCGTTGCTCTGACTTGGCTCGTCGCGATCGTGCTGCTTGTGGCGGCGGGGATTGCCTTCGACGCCATGCATCTCTCTCGATGGGTCTGGCAACCAGCGATAGTCGTGCTAGGTGTCATGCTGTTCGGGCTTCGAAAACTTGCCGAACTGAATCTGACCGCCCGGCGTTCTGCCTTTCCTCCCGAAAACAGGCCATCGTAACGTCGGAGGGTCCCACCCATGCACTGCCCTGAGGACCCAATGCAGACGAAACGATATCGGCGTACGAATACGACCCCTGGGGCAACTCGCTGGGGGCGATCGAATATTGGGAGCAGCCGTTCCAGTATGCGGGGCGGGAGAACGACCGTGCGACGGGGTTGTACTACTATCGGGCGCGGTACGATGACCCGACGATCAGGCGGTTTGCGAGCGAGGATCCGATCAGCGAGCAGTGCTGTGCATTGCTCGGGCGAGCAGACCGGGATAGCATAGGAGCCTTCGAATGGAGAACAAGCTGACAGCACAAGTTGGCGAGGGTGGGTTGGCGAGAAGATGGTATGAACCTGCCGTGTTCGGCGCCGTGATGGGCGTATTGTTCTGTGCACTCGTCGGGTTGCAGTTCGCAATTCTTGGACGCGAAGCCACGGCCAAGCAAATGACCGAGCGCGGGCTTTCGGTCATCGGCCTTCTACTGTCGTACCTGATTGCCGGGCCCTCAGCCGGGGCCGTGCTCGGCTTGCTTCTTCCTCGTAAGCCAACAAGGACTTCGTGCTACTTGGTAACGTCGCTCGCACTCAGCATTGGGTTGTTAGCACCAGCTACTCAGGTGTTCGGCAGCATTTGGAAGTGGAGCACCTTCGAGTTCGTGAGTGTAGTGATTCTTGCGCTCATTTTTGCGATAGTCGTGACGGAGAATGCTGTTCTGCCGTGGGTACGACATGGCGGCGTGCTCGGTGTAGATGGCAGAGACGACAGCAACATCTCACCATGAAGTGTTGACCTCCCCCCCGAGGCAACGGTTTCCCCATCCCAGGAACGTCGGGAACTGGGCCCCCGTGGTTCATCGTGGCGCTTGCGCAATACACGAAACGCGCTACCCGCACGGCTGCCGGCTCCGATTCAACAGCACTGCCTCACGGTCGCCTCGAAGCTCGGCAACACAACGACCGTTCGTGATCGCACCGGAGCCGACATGCCACCGGCCAGCAAGCGACAGCTCCCCCCGCCCGTTGCCGTAGCCGCCCCGCCGCACGAACTTGAGATGACAGGTCCTCCCAAGACAGCGATTCTCGAAACGTTACTCACGATAGGAGAGAGCGCCATGGCTGGCCTCGTCCTCTTCGGGATCAACGCGGTCGGTCTTAGTGTCATCGCTAGGTCTAAGGCTATTCTGCAAGACCCACCTCTGAAGTGGCTCCGGTCTTCTGAACAGCCGGCTATGTAGACAGCAGGGCTCCCCGGGCGTTACATCGCCCTATCCCCAAGGAGCACCCCATGTCCCGTCGTCCCCGTCGCAATCACGCCCCCGCCTTCAAGGCCAAGGTC
>JANMLN010000153.1:0-1969 GCA_031372565.1 Gemmatimonadota bacterium
GCCCCTACGCCGCCATTTTGTTCGCCGCGTTCAACGCCGCCACCTTGTAGCACTCCGCCAACGTCGGATAGTTGAACACGTTCGTGAGGAAGTAGTCCAGGCCGCCGCCCAGCGCGATCACCGCCTGCCCGATGTGCAGCAGCTCCGTCGCCTGCGTGCCGATGATGTGCACCCCGAGGAGCCGTCGGTCCTCTCGGTGGAAGATCATCTTGAAGAAGCCCGACTCGTCGCCCAGAATCTGCCCGCGCGCGATCTCGCAGTAGCGCGCCACCCCGACCTCGTACGGCACCTTGGCCTTGGTGAGTGTTTCCTCCGTGGCGCCCACCATCGAGATCTCCGGCACCGCGTAGATGCCGATCGGAAAGTGGGCCGACATCGCGGGCGCTGGTGCGCCGAGCGCGTGGCAGGCCGCGAGCCGCCCCTGTTCGCTCGAGGTGGCCGCGAGGCTCGGATAGCCGATCACGTCGCCCGCCGCGAAGATGTGCGGCACGTTGGTGCGGAACTGCCCGTCCACATGGACACGCCCGCGGTCGTCGACCTGCACACCGGCGGCCGCGAGTCCCAGCCGCGTCGTCGCCCCCGTGCGCCCAACCGAAAAGAGCGCCATGTCGGCCACGAGCTTCTTGCCCGACTCGAGCCAGATGGTCGCGCGCGGTGCGCGATCGTCGTGGACCTCGAGCCGCTCGACCGCCTCGCCGAAGCGGAGGCTCACATGCCGGCTGCGGAGCTGATGCAACAGCTCGTCCACGATCTCGCCGTCGACAAACTCGAGCGGCCGCGCGCGTCGGTCGACGATCGTGACCGACACGCCGAGCGAGGCGAACATCGACGCGTACTCGATCCCGATGACACCGGCCCCGACGACCACGAGCGACCGCGGGAGCGACGGCAGCGCGCCGATGTGGTCGCTCGTGAGCACCACTCGGCCGTCGGGCACGATGCCGGGCAGTGGTGCAGCCTCCGTGCCCGTCGCCACCAGCACGTTGGCCGCCGTGACCTCGCGACGGCCCATCGGGCCCGTGATCACCAGCCGGTGCGGATCGAGGAACTCCGCCACGCCGCAGAGCACGTCCACGCCGTTCCGCTCGAGCTGGTCGGTGATGATGCCGACCTCGTTCGCGACCACTTCCCCCACTCGCTCGACAAGTTGCGCGGCCGTGGGCCGCTGCGCGGTGGCGCGGGCCCGCCCGGGCCGCGCCACCGGCCCGGTCAGTCGGACGATGGCCTCCCGCAGCGTCTTGCTGGGAATCGTGCCGACTTCGAGGCACGCCCCGCCCACGACCGCACGGCGCTCGATGATGGCGACGCGCCGGCCGAGCTTGGCCGCCTGCACGGCGCCACGTTGGCCGGCCGGGCCGGAGCCGAGGCAGATCAGGTCATAGTCGTAGGAAGCGGGGGGCACGATGGGTGGCGTTGGGGCGTTGCGGCGTGGGACGGCGGTGCGCGGTGATGCTGCTGAGTATCGGCCGCCTCGGAGCGGGCCGGTGAATCGGTGTTTGTTCGGGCGGAGTATAGGGCGGGCAGCCATCACGCAACCCCTACCGTTGCTTTCGCTTCCTCGTTGGCTATGTTTCAAAGCTCCCCTAGGACCACCCCGGAAAAGGCGCTCCGGGGGAGGTCGTGTGGGCGGCATGGCTCGCATAGCTCAGTCGGTAGAGCACATCCTTGGTAAGGATGAGGTCATCGGTTCGATCCCGATTGCGAGCTCTGCAGGAATCGCTGTGCAGGTGTAGTGCACGTGCAGTGCTGGTGGCAGGGCCCGGTGTCTCGTCGATGCCGGATTCACTCAAGACTCCAACCGTCGCGATCAGTCGCGCAGGGTGCTGGTATGGCGAAGGCGAAGTTCGAGCGGACGAAGCCGCATGTGAACGTGGGCACGATCGGCCACGTCGACCACGGGAAGACGACGACGACGGCGGCGCTGACGAAGGTGTCGGCGGACATGGGCTTTGGCACCAAGTACATCGCG
>JANMLN010000166.1:0-53282 GCA_031372565.1 Gemmatimonadota bacterium
GTCCCCGGCCGGCCATCTTCGGTCGGCATGAACTTCGGCACGATGAAGAGCGAGATCCCCTTCGTGCCGGCGGGCGCATCCGGCAGCTTGGCCAGCACGAGGTGCACGATGTTCTCGGCCAGATCGTGGTCGCCGGCCGAGATGAAGATCTTCTGTCCCGTGAGGTGGTACGCACCATCACCAGCCGGCACCGCCTTCGTCGTGATGATGCCCAGGTCGGTGCCGGCGTGCGCCTCGGTCAGGCACATCGTGCCCGTCCATTGGCCCGACACGAGCTTCTCCATGTACGTCGCCTTGAGCTCGTCGCTGCCGTAGGCATGGAGGGCGTTGTACGCGCCGTGCGTGAGGCCGGGGTACATGCCGAAGCTCTGGTTGCTCGCGCACATGAACTCTTCCATGATGCTGCGCAGGGAGTGCGGCATGCCCTGCCCACCATACTGCGTGTCGCACGACAGGCCCGGCCACCCCCCCTCGACGTACTGGCGATACGCCTCGATGAAACCCGGCGGCGTCTTCACGTTGCCGTTCTCGTAGGTGCACCCCACGCTGTCGCCGATCTGGTTGAGCGGCGCGAGCACTTCCTCGCAGAAGCGGCCGCCCTCCTCGATGATCGTGTTGATCAGGTCGGGCGTCGCCTCCTCGTACCCCGGCAGTTTGCTCAGCTGCCCCACGTCGAGGAGCTCGTTGAGAAGGAACTTGACGTCGTCGATCGGAGCCTTGTACGTGGGCATGGGCGTCTCGCAGGAGGTGGGGCTCAGTTCCGCAGCGGCTTGCCCGTCACGAGCATGTGCTCGATGCGGGCCAGCGTCGCGGGGGTGCGCACGAGCGCGCCAAAGGCGGCGCGTTCGAGGTCGAACAGGTCATCTTCGGTCACCAGATCGCTCGGCGCGGCATCACCGCCCGAGAGCACGCGCGCGAGGGCAGACCCGACCACCACATCGTGCGGCGTCGCTTGGCCAGCCGCCGCGCGCGCCTCGAGCTGCGACACCATCAGCTGCGCCCCCATCGGGCCGGGCAGGCGGATCTCGGGGGCGAGCGTCGGCACGAACGTCTCGCGCATCGCCACCGCCGTGGCCTTCGCGTCGGCCAGCAGGCGATCCTTGTTGAAGACGATCACGTCGTGCTCGCGCAGGTAGCCCAGCGACTTGGCGTGCTGCGCCGACTTCGAACTCTTGGCCATCAGGATCGTCTCGAATGCACCGCCCAGCACCTTGAGCAGGTCGTTCCCGTGCTTGGCGAAGCCGCGCACGAGCATCTCCTTGCATCCACCCCAACCTGGCACGACGCCCACCGCCGTCTCCACGAGGCCGATCTGCAGCTCCGCGTGCGCGACGATGACGTCGGCGTGGAGGCAGACTTCACATCCGCCGCCGAATGCCATCCCGTGTGCCGCCGCCACCACCGGAAAGGGCGCGTACTTGAGCGACTTCATCGCCTGCTGGCCGGCCTTGCCGCCCGCATCGAGCTCCGCGTAGGCGGCCACGTTCACGGCCAGCAGCACGCCGGCCAGATTGGCGCCGACCGAAAAGTTGGGGCCTTCGTTGTGGATCACGAGCGCCGAGAAGCGCCCGGAATCGTCGCCCACGGTGCGCACGGCCGTCGAGATCATCGCGATCGAGAACGGATCGAGCGCGTTCATCTTGCTCGTGAACTCGAGACAGAGCACGCCGTCGCCCAGGTCCCACAGCGCCGCACTCGGGTTCTTGGCCACCGGGCGCGAGCGCCGCTTGATGTCCGACAGGAGCAGCACGCCGGGGGCGCGCACCATGGGCGTGTACACGCCCTGCACGTCGAGATGCTCCAGGCGACCGCTGTCCACCCGGTAGAACGGCCGTCCGGCCGCGCGCTGCAGCAACGCCGGTACCGCAGTGCCCTCCCTCGCGAGCCGTTCTGCAAACCAGCTGGTGCCGAGCGCGTCGAGCAGCTCGAACGGCCCCTTCTCCCAGCCGTAGCCCCACCGCATCGCTTCGTCGACCTGCACGATCGAGTCGGCAATCTCGGGCACCAGCGCGGCGGCATAGGCCAGCGTCTGCGACACGACACGCCATGCGTACTGGCCACCCTTGTCGGCGTGCGACACGAGCGCCTTGAGTTGGCGTCGGCCGGCGACGAGCGATGCCAGGCGCGGTTGCTGCGTCGGGCGATACTGCCCCGTCACGAGGTCCATCGATTCCTTGACCTTGCCCGCCGCGGACTTGCTCACGCGATAGAAGCCGCCCTTGCCCTTCCGACCGGTGAAGCCATCCGCAATCATCCGCGTGATCAGCGGCTGATCGACGCGAATGGCGCGATAGCCATCATCGCTCGGCAACGTGGCCAGCATCGACTTCGACACATGCGGCATGAGGTCGATGCCCACGAGATCGAAGAGCCCGAACACGCCGGTGCTCGGAATGCCCATCGGCTTGCCGTTGATCGCGTCGGCTTCTTCAACGGTCAGCCCGAGCGCGAACGCCTCGCGCACGGCGCACTCCATCCAGAACGTGCCGATGCGATTGGCGATGAACCCGGGCGTGTCCTTGCAGTCGACCACTCCCTTGCCCAATTGCACATCGCCGCAGTGGCGCACCGCCGCGATCGCCGCTGCGCGCGTCGTCGGACCGGCGACAATCTCGAGGAGCCGCATGTACCGCGGCGGATTGAAGAAGTGCGTGATGCAGAAGTCGGCGGCGAACGAGGACGGCAACCCGTCCACGAGCAGACGCAGCGGGATCGTGCTCGTGTTCGACGAGACCACCGAGCCTGCCTTGCGCACGGCGTCGACCTTCGCGTAGAGCGCGCGCTTCACGTCCACGTCTTCGAGGACCGCCTCGATGATCCAGTCGCAATCGGCGAGCAGCGCCAGCGAATCCTCGATGTTGCCCGGCGTGATGCGCTGCGCCACCCCCGGATGCATGAACGGCGCAGGCTCCTGCGTCTTCATCCGTTCGATGGCGCCCGCAGCAAGCACGTTGCGGTCGCTCGCGCCCGGTGGCACGATGTCGAGCAGCACCACGGGAATGCCGGCATTCGCGAGCTGGGCGGCGATCCCGCTGCCCATGACGCCCGAACCGATGACGGCGGCGCGTTGGATGATCATGATGCAATCTCGCGGGGCGACCGCGCGCTATACAAGAGCGGGGCGCGGCGCCCGACTAGGACCCACGGTACAGGTGGCGGCGGAACCTCCCCGCGCTCCCCCCTCGGCGGGGAAGCCGCCCAGAGCCGGCCGCCACAGCCCTACGCGCGGCCGGCTCCCGGGGCCCGCGCGCTCCACCCGTCGTCCAGTCGCCATGCCTCGAGCTCCGCGAGGTACCCGGCGGGAAGCCCGTGCGTGCGCGCCGCCCGCAGCAGGTCCTCGAAATACGGGCCGCTGGTGCGCGTGGCGTCAGTGTTGCGCGCCATGTAGGTGAGCGCCGGTATCGCGTGACCCTCCGGACGCTCTACCAATACCTCATGCCGGCGGTACAGCGCGATCGCGACACCTTCGTAGTCATCGAGCGCCGACTGATCGGCCTCGCTGATCAGCCAGAGGACGCCGTATACGCGCTTCCCGGCGGCCGGGAGGATGGTCGCGTGGTGATTGCGATTCACGCGAAAGGCGTGTCCCTCGAGCGTGGCGATGCCGACGAGCGTGGCACCGGGACACCGGACGGCCATCGCCTCCACGTCCATGTTCGATCCGTACGCGAAGTACGGTGTGCCGAGCGGCGGCGCGAGAGCCCCCGGCGATGCGCTCACCGGAAGGCAAAGCGCACGTGCACCGTCACCGTCACGTCCTTCTCGCGTGAGCTGGTGTCGTAGTTGCCGTAGTCCGACACCGCCGTCGAGTTGGGCTGCGACACCTGAAAGACCCCGACCCGCACCCCCTTCACGCGCCCGACGGTCGCGCCCGCGGCCGACGCGATCTGCTCGGCGCGCACACGGGCATCCTTCACGGCATCGGAGAGCAGACCGACGCGCAGTTCTGGCAGCTTGCTCACCAGGAACTCGGGATGATCCGAGTTCACCGGTACCCCCCGCGTGATGAGGTCACCCACGCGCGCGACCACGGCGGCCAGTCCGGCCACGTCGCGGCTGGTCACCGTCCAGGCCTGCGTCAGTCGGTATGCCGCGACGCGCCCCGTCTCGTTGCCATTGCTCAGCTCTTGCACGGTGGAGGTCGACAGGGGCGACACGGCGATGGACGTGTCGGCCACGCGCTGTTCCTTCAGAAATGCACGAACCCGCTCCGACTGGGTGGTGACGTCGCGCAGCGCATCGGCCAACTGCGGATGGCTGGCACTCACGCTGAGGCGCCACACCATCAAGTCGCTCGTGACAGCGCGCCGCGCGGACCCCGTGACCGAGAGTTCGTCGTCATCGGCGCGCACCTGTGTGAGCCCCCAGGCCAACACGGCGGCCGCGAGGACCACGGCGCCCGAAAGCAGCGACAGTCCCCGGCCGAGTCCCCGATCTGGTGGGCTCTCAGTGGTCATCACTGAAAAATGGCCGATGTCGCGGGAGGCGGCAGGGGGTGTTGCGTGCGGCCCAGTCTGTCTGTCATTTAGCGTGGTGGCCGGACCGCTCTGCCTCCCCGAACGGAACCGTGTCGGTTGCACGCCTCCTGTCCCCCGCCCCGAGGTGCCTGTGGCGAAGAAGATCCTGATCGGACTCGGCTCCCTGATCGCCGTCCTGCTCATCGTGGGCTTCGTGCTGCCGAACACGGTAACGGTGGCGCGCTCCGCGACGATCAATGCGCCCTCCGAGCGCATCTACGCGCTTGTGGCCACCCCAAGACAGTGGCCGCAGTGGTCGCCGTGGAATGGCCGTGACCCCAACATGACGATCACGTATAGCGGACCAGAGAGCGGCTCGGGCGCGACGTGGAGCTGGCTCAGCAAGAGCCAGGGCGACGGATCGATGACGATGGTGGACGCCCAGCCACCGAAAGCCATCGGGTTCGCGCTCACGCTCGTCGGAATGGGGCCGCCGAGTCAGGGCCGATTCGATCTTGCCCCGTCCGGAGCGTCGACCGATGTCACGTGGACGATGACGTCGACCATGGGCATGGGTCCCGTGGGGGGCTGGATCGGGTTGTTCTTCCGGTCGATGATCACGAAGGACTTCGATAGCGGACTCGCGAGCCTCAAGAAGCTGGCCGAAATGCCGAGCGCGCCGGAGCCCGCGCCCGCTGCTGGGGGCGAGCCCGCGGCAGCCTCCCCGGCCGCGAGCGGCGGCATGGGGACCGCCCCAGAGCCTGCTCCGAAGCCGAAGCCGTAGCGCTCGCGAAGACCGTTCGGCACCACCACGGCTCCACCTGCGGGCAAGCAGGTGACCTCAGGACGCCCTTGACTAATCAAGAAATATTGATTGATTAAGGACATGCTCACCGCCGCCCCCACTGATCTCGCACGCGCCGCGGCGCTCTTCCACGCGCTGTCCGACGAAACGCGGCTGGCGATCCTCGATCTGCTCCGCGAGCGTGAGCAGTGCGTGTGCGATCTGATGAGCGAGCTGGACGCGGCGCAGTCGCGCCTGTCTTTCCATCTCAAGGTCCTGAAGGACGCGGGCCTGGTGCGGGATCGCCGCGAGGGCCGTTGGTCGTACTACACGATTGTGTCGGCCGCGATCGACGAGGCGCACGATCGACTCATCGAGCGGCTGCCGCGCTCGGCCGAGCCCGCGCGACTGTACCAGCTGCGCACGAGGGGCGAGAGCGCAGTGGCACGGAGTCCCAAGACGCCCTGCTGCTGAGCGGTCCAATCCACCTGACGTCGATTGACGGTCAATCCATCAATTTTTCCTGTTGCAATGAGGCCCCGATGCGCATGACGCAGACGAACACCACACATTCGACTGACGCCCTCACGGCCATGGTCCAGGAGACCTACGGCGCCGCGGCACGACGTGTTATCGCAGGCGATGGTCTCCCGTCGGCATGCTGCGACACCAGCTGCTGCGGCAGCTCCGCGACCGAGTCGAGCGACCCGATCACGAGCAACCTGTATGCGATGGGTGAAACGGCCGAGCTGCCCGCGGCCGCCGTGCTCGCGTCGCTGGGCTGCGGCAACCCGACCGCGCTCGCCGAACTCATGCCCGGTGAGGTCGTGCTCGACCTCGGCTCTGGCGGCGGCATCGATGTACTGCTGTCGGCACGGCGAGTGGGCCCCACCGGCAAGGCGTACGGCGTGGACATGACCGACGACATGCTCCTGCTCGCGCGCCGAAACGCGGCGGAGGCGGGGGTGACCAATGTCGAGTTCCTGAAGGGCCAGATCGAACAGCTGCCGCTGCCGGATGCCTCGGTGGACGTGATCATCTCCAACTGCGTGATCAACCTGTCCGGCGACAAGCGCCAGGTGATGGGCGAGGCGATGCGCGTGCTCCGGCCGGGAGGCCGGTTTGCCGTGAGCGACGTGGTGGTGAAGGGTGACGCGCCCATCGAGGTGCGCGAGAGCCTCGTGCTCTGGGCTGGCTGCGTGGCCGGTGCGCTGCCGGAGCACACGTTTGAACAGCTGCTGCGCGAGGCGGGCTTCACCGATATCTCGATCGAGCCGACACGCGTGTACGACGCCGACGACGCACGCGCGATGCTCGCCGGCGCAGGGCTCAGCGATACCGACCGACTCGTCGCGCTCCTGGATGGGCAGCTCTTCTCGGCGTTCGTCCGCGCCTCCAAGCCGCGCGCGCCCTTCGCGATCCGCGCGGCTCGCCCGGACGACTGGCCCGCCGTGTCGACGCTGCTGTCCGCCGCGAAGCTGCCGCTCGACGGCGCGGAGGCGCACCTCGCGGACTTCCTGCTGGCCGAGTCCGCCGGACGGCTCGTGGGGGTGATGGGAGTGGAGCGCCATGCCGATGGCGCGCTGCTGCGGAGTGCCGCCGTGGCAGCGACCTGGCGCGGGGGCGGTGTGGGGCGGTCGTTGCTCGAGGCGCTCGTGGCCCGGAGCCGTGATGCGGGCGATCGCGCACTCTTCCTGCTCACCGAGACTGCGGAGCACTGGTTCTCGCGGTTCGGGTTCGCTCGCATCTCGCGGGACGAGGTGCCGGCCAGCGTGCAGGCGAGCGTCGAGTTCACCACGGCGTGCCCGGCGTCGGCCACGGTCATGCGGCGCGAGTTGGCCTGAACCGAGCGGCAGGCCCCGGAAAGCGAAGGGCGCCCGTCCAGTCTGGACGGGCGCCCCTGCGCTCGAGCGAGACGGGCCGAGCCTACTGCACGGCGTTGATCATGTCGAAGATCGGCAAGTACATGGCGACGACCATGCCGCCGACCACGGTGCCGAGGAACACGATCATGAGCGGCTCCATGGCGGAGAGCAGTCCGGAGACGGCCGCGTCGACCTCGTCATCGTAGAAGTCGGCGATCTTGGAGAGCATTTCGTCGAGCCCGCCCGTCTGCTCGCCCACCGCGATCATCGAGATGACCATGGGCGGGAAGACGTTGGACTTGGCGAGCGGCGCGGAGATGGTGTCGCCGCCCGCGATCGAGGCGCGGCTGGCGAGGATCGCGTCCTGGATGACGCGGTTGCCGGCCGTCTTCGCCGTGATCTCGAGGCCGTCGAGGATGGACACGCCCGAGGAGATGAGCGTGCCAAGCGTGCGGGTGAACCGGCTGACGGCCGACTTGCGGAGCACGTCACCGAGGACCGGCGCCTTGAGCAGGTACCCATCGACCCGGAGCTTGCCGCTGTCGGTCTTGTAGTACTTGCTGAACGCCTGCTTGCCGACGACACCGCCGATGATGAGCGCCCACCAGAAGTTCTTGAGGAAGGACGACATCGCGATGACGATCTGGGTCGGCAGCGGCAGCTTGAGCCCCACCGAGCCGAACATGTTCTGGAAGATCGGGATCACGAAGATGAGCAGCACGGAGATGGCGATGGCCGCCACCGAGAGAATGACGCCCGGGTAGATCATGGCGCCCTTCACCTTGCGCACGAGGGCGTCGTTCTTTTCCATGAACGTCGCCAGGCGCATCAGGATCGTGTCGAGGATACCGCCCGCCTCGCCGGCCGCCACCATGTTCACGTAGAGATCGCTGAACGCCTTGGGATGCTTGGCGAGCGCATCGGCCACGGTGTTGCCCGACTCCACGTCGAAGACCACGGTCCGGGTGACTTCGGCGAGCGCCTTCGACTCCGTCTGCTTGGAGAGGATGTCGAGGGCCTGCACGAGCGGCAGGCCGGCGTTGATCATGGTCGAGAACTGTCGCGTGAAGATCACGATGTCGCGCATCGTGACGTTCCCCTTCGCCTTGACCTTCGCCTGCTCGTCCACCTTCACGACGGTCATGCGCTGCTTCTTGAGCTGCGCAATCACCTCGTCCTTGTTCGTTGCCTCCAGCGTCGCCGACTTGAGCTCGCCGTTGGCGGTGCGGGCGGTATACGTGAACGTGGGCATCGGAATTCGTCCTCCCTTGGGGAACTAGCGACGGGCCGCGGAGGCGGCCGGCGTCGCCTTTGACGGCTGGCCCGACTCGTCGAGCGGCGGCATGCCGATCATGCGCAGGAACTCGTTTCCGTCTCCGGAGACGCGCAGGCACTCCTCGACCGTGACTTCCCGGTTCATGTACAGGACGTACAGCGAGTCGTTCAGCGTCTGCATGCCGAACTTCTTGCCGCCCTGCATCATCGAGTAGATCTGGTGGATCTTGTCATCGCGGATGAGGGCCCGGATCGCCGGCGTGATGACGAGGATCTCCGCCGCCATCGCGCGCCCCTTGCCACGCGCCTTCGGCAGCAGGGTCTGCGTGATGATCCCCTCGAGCACGAACGCGAGCTGCGCCCGCACCTGCGACTGCTGGTGACTCGGGAAGACGTCGATGATGCGGTTGATCGCCTCGGCGGCCGAGTTGGTGTGCAGCGTCGCGAAGGCCAGGTGGCCGGTTTCGGCAATCGTGAGCGCCGCCTGGATCGTCTCCAGGTCGCGCATCTCGCCGATGAGCACGACGTCCGGGTCCTCGCGGAGCGCGTACTTGAGCGCGTTCGCGAAGCTCTTCGTGTCGCTGCCGACCTCGCGCTGGTTGATGATGCTCATCTGGTGGCGGTGGATGAACTCGATCGGGTCCTCCACCGTGATGATGTGCCCCTTCATCTCGCGGTTGATCTTGTCGATCATCGCCGCGAGCGTCGTGCTCTTGCCCGAGCCGGTGGGGCCGGTGACGAGTACCAGACCGCGCGGCTTCTCCGCCAGCCGCGCCACGACCGCCGGCAGTCCGAGCTCCTGGAAGGTCTTGATCGCGATGGGGATCTGCCGGATGCACATCGCGACGCAGCCGCGCTGCTTGAACGCGTTGCCGCGGAACCGCGCCAGGATCTGGATGCCGAAGGAGAAGTCGAGCTCGTCGTCCAGTTCGAAGCGCTTCTTCTGGTTCTCGGTCAACACCGAGTACGCCACCTGCAGCGTGTCCTTCGCCGTCAGCACGACATCGTACTTCGAACTCACGATATCGCCGTCCACCCGAATCTTCGGGCATTCGCCGGCGGTGATGTGCAGGTCGGAGGCGTCGCGCTCGATCATCTCCTCGAGCAGCGATCGCAGGGAGACGGCGGTGGCGGGTGCGGCAGGACCGGTCATGGCGGGGGAAGGATATGAGGGCTCAGGCCGCCGTCTCGCGGACCACCTGTTCGAGCGTGGTGATCCCCTTGATGACCTTGAGCCAGCCGTCCATGCGAAGGGTCAGCATCCCCTCGTCCACGGCAGCATCTCGAAGATCGGCAGCAGGAGTGTTCTGCATGATGAGCTTGCGAAGCGTCGGACTCATGAACATGACTTCGTACACCCCCTGACGGCCCTTCAGGCCGGTACCGCCGCAGGCGTCGCACCCCTTTCCCTTGAAAAAGGGGAGGTCCTTGAACTTCGAGTCGAGCGTCAGGTGTTCGAGGAACGGCTTCGACTCGGGGGTCGCGCGCGCCTTGGCGCCGTCGACCGCCTCCTGGCTGAACTTGATGTCCCGGAGCGTCATCTCCGGCTTCACCTTGGCGGACCAGAGTTCGACGTCGTCCGGTGTGTACTTGAACTTGCAGCTGCCGCACACGCGGCGCAGCAGGCGCTGGGCCAGGATCAGGTTCACCGCGCTCGCGACGTTGAACGGCTCGAGCCCCATGTCCATCAGGCGCGTCACCGTCTCCGCGGCCGAGTTGGTGTGCAGCGTGCTCATCACCATGTGGCCGGTGAGCGCGGCCTTGATCGCGATACCGCCCGTTTCGAGGTCGCGGATCTCGCCGAGCATGATGATGTTCGGGTCCTGCCGGAGGAACGCCTTGAGCGCCGCCGCGAAGGTCATGCCGATTTCCGTCCGCACGAGCACCTGGTTGATCCCGTAGAGGTTGTACTCCACCGGATCCTCCGCGGTCATGATGTTCGTGTCGATGGTGTTCACCTTCGACAGTGCGGAGTAAAGCGTCGTGGTCTTGCCCGAGCCGGTCGGGCCCGTCACGAGCACCATGCCGTACGGGTTGGACACGGCTTCCATCAGCTCGCGCTCGGCGCGCGGCTCGATGCCGAACTTCTCGAGGTCGAGCGTCAGGTTGCCCTTGTCGAGAATCCGGAGCACGACCTTCTCGCCGAACAGGGTGGGCAGCGTCGACACGCGATAGTCGATGACCTTGTTCCCCATCTTGAGCTTGATGCGCCCGTCCTGCGGGACGCGCCGCTCGGCGATGTTCAGCTGCGCCATGATCTTGAAGCGCGAGATGAGCGCGGCGCGCATCTTGATCGGCGGCGTCATGAATTCGCTGAGCGCCCCGTCGATCCGGTAGCGGACGCGCAGCTCGGGCTCGAAGCACTCGTAGTGGATGTCCGACGCGCCGCGCTTGACCGCCTCCGTGAGGATGGCGTTGATCAACTTCACGACGGGCGCGTCGTCCACGGCCGCGTTGAGCGCCGCGGCGGAAATCTCCTCTTCCTTCTCCTCGACGACCTCGACGTCCCCCGCGTCCTCGATCTCCTGGAGGATGTTGGACATCTGGAGGTCGGTCGACTCGTAGTGCTTCTCGATCGCCGCGCGCAACGTGAACTCGCCGGCAATGACCGGGAAGATGTCGTAGCGCGTGATGAACTTGAGGTCCTCGATGACCCCGAGGTTGGTCGGGTCCGCCATCGCGACCGTCAAGGTGCGACCGTCGCGCTTGAGCGGGAGGACGAAGTGCTTGGTCGCGAGATCGGCAGGGATCAGCTTCGCGATCTTGGGGTCCACCTCGAACTTCGCGAGGTCGACGGCCGGCATCTTGTACTGCCGAGCGAGCGCCTTGGTCAGCTCGGTTTCCTTGATGAACCCGGCCTTGACGAGGTTGTAGCCCACGCGGGTCCCGTTCGCGCGCTGCTCCTGGAGGGCCTTCTCCAGTTGTTCCTTGGTAATCAGTCCCTCCCGGATCAGGAGGTCGCCCAGTCGTTCCGTCGTCGCAGCGGGAGCAGCCATGGCCAGTCGAGGGAGGTCCACGCGCGCCCCCGGGCGGCAGGCGGCCGTCGCAGGGGGTATCCGACTTAAGCTCCCCGGGGGAGAAGGGGCTGTCAAGCGCGCGAGAGGCAGACGTTCGAGTGTGCCGCGCGTCACGCGCCGCTACGTCGGCGCCACGCCAGCGAACGTCACGCAGTCGGCGAGCTTGCGCGCCAGCGCGGGTCCGACCCCGCGCACACGCCTCAATCCCGTCATCGAGCCGAACGGACCGCGCGCCACCCGGTCCTCCACGATGCGCTTCGCGAGTGCCGGTCCGATCCCTGGCAACGCCTCAAGTTCGGTCGCGCTCGCGCGCTCCAGGTCGACCGGCTTGGCGACCGGCCGCCGTTCAGCTGTGCTGGCCAGCGGTGCCCCCGGCATCGCCCCGACCGGCCGTGACTCGCCTGCCTGTCGGCGCTGCCCGTCCGCGGCCGCACGGCCCGCGAGCGCGCGATTCCGATGCCCCTGACGGAACCGTGCCGAGTCGACGGCCGCGAGTTGGCGCTCCAGCGGGGGCTGCTCGACCGCGGCGAGCGGTGAGCGCTCCACTTTGCGGGCTTGGGCGGCCTGCACCCCCGCCCCGAGGGTGACGAGGGCGGTCAGCGCCCCAAGTGCTCGTCGTTCTGCAGGAGTTCCCATGGCGGAAGAGTCGCCATGGGGCCGCGCACAGTGGTAACCGGATTCACGCAGGGGGGGCCGCCGTCTTGCGAGGAGGCCCCAGCTCCCGCACGCGCCAGGTGGTGACTGCTAGCGCAGCATCGCGAGCGCCACCTGTCCCACGATGGTCAAGCTCGACGTCGACACCTTGTCGACCGTGTCGTCGGTCGTGTGGTGATACGGATAGTCGAGGTCGATGACGTCGATCACATGCAGCCCCTTCTTGAGCAGCGGAATGTGGTCGTCCGTGACCGTGTACTTGGTCCCGGGGACGAACTGACGCTCATATCCGAGCTCCTTGGCTTTCGCCCAGACCCGGCCCACCACGTCGGGCGCCTGCTGCATCGAGTTGCCTTCCTGAAATATCTGCAGATCGCCGTCGCCGATCATGTCGAACAGGATGCCGAAGAGCGGCGCGTAGCCGGGATCGGGCAGATGCTCGGCGAAGTAGCGCGAGCCGAGGAGCACGTCGGCATCTGCCTTGAAGTCGCCGTAGTCCTCGCCGTCGACAAACAGCAGGTCCACGCCGTAGGGGGACGGTTGCAGCTTGAGCGCCTCGGCCACGCCGATGAGCAGCGCCACGCCACTGGCCCCGTCGTTGGCGCCCGGCGTCGGGAGCCGCCGCTTGGCGCTGTCGGCGGACTCTTCGGCCGTGGGACGGGAATCCCAGTGCGTCAGGTAGAGCACGCGTTGTGCCGTGGCGGGCTTGAAACGCGCCAGGATGTTGCGCATGCGCAGCGTGTCGCCCGCGACGGTGACGTGCGTGAAGGACTGCACGATGACCGTGTCCGCCAACGGCGTGAGCTGGGCAATGATCCAGTCACCCGCCTGCACGTGGGCGGGGGTGTTTGGCACACGGGCGCCCATATCGACCTGCGTCTTGACCCGCTCGAGGGCTTTCGCGCCGTCGAATGCGGGGGCGGCCTCGGCGCTGGGGCGGTCGCAGGAGGCGAGACTCACGAGCGCCACGAGGGCCGGGAGGAGGACGGAAGGGCGCGCGACAGGCACGAGAGGGGGGAAACGGGGTACCGATCGGGTCACGCCGCCATCCGGCGCGCGCGCCACCAAGGCAAACTCGCTGGACACTTGGCCTTGAATCAACCCCTCGCAGAGCGCGAAGTTTCGGGTTCGTGAGCATTCTGAATCGGTACGTCCTCAAGGAGCATCTGGGGCCCCTCACATTTGCGGGGTCGGCCCTCACGTCGTTGATGCTCCTGAACTACATCGCGAAGGAGTTCGCGAAGCTGGCCGGCAAGGGGTTGGGCTGGGGTGTCATCGGCGAGTTCTTCCTGCTGGCGATTCCCTTCACCGTCGCGATGACGCTTCCCATGGCCGTGCTGGTCGCGACACTATACGCGTTCGGGCGCCTCGCGGCCGAGAACGAGATCACCGCGCTTCGCACGAGCGGCGTCGGCATCCGCGACCTGCTCGGTCCCGTGATGATCGGCGGGCTGGTGCTCTCGCTCGTCATGGTGGGCTTCAACGACCAGATCCTGCCGCGCGCCAATCATCGGCTGCGCAACCTGCAGGAAGACATCGCCCAGAAGAAGCCGACCTTTGCGCTGCGACCTCAGGTCATCAACGCGATCCAGGAGGGTCGGCTGTACCTGCGCGCGGGCCGTGTGGAGGCGTCGTCCAACCGGCTGCACGAGGTGGCGATCTTCGACCTGGGCGATCCGTCGAAGCGGCGCACCATCTATGCAGATTCCGGCGATCTCGCGCTCACCAACGACGGTGCCGACTTGCGGCTCACCTTGTTCCATGGCTACATGCAGGAGGTCTCGCGCTCGACGCCGGGCGACCTGCAGCGACTGTTCTACGCGACGAACGTGATTCGCGTGCGCGGCGTCGGGAACCAGCTCAAGCGGAACGAGAACGACTACCGTGGCGACCGCGAGATGTCGGTGTGCGAGATGGGCGCTCAGGTGTCCACGCTCCGGCGCGAGCGTGCGCTCGTGTCGCGCGAGTTCACGGAGTCGCTCGTGAACCAGGCCCGCATCCTCTCCACGGGGCGCACGCGCCAGATCGCGAACGATCCGATGGACGTCCGGGAGGCGCCCTCCATCGACCGGATCTACTGCGGCCTGGTGGCATGGGCCGGATCGATGCTGCCGGGGGCGACGCCCCCTGCCGTGCCGGGGGGACCGCCGCCGCTCATTGCAGGCCAGGTCGACCCGAACCGCGTGTCCTCGCCTCCGGTGGAGGTTGCGCCGCGCCCCGGCGACAGCCCGGCCCAGCGGACGCCGCCGTTCCGGATGGAGCAGGTCGTCGTCGACATGGGGTCCACGCTGGCCGCGACCACCAACACCGCCGACGTCGCGCGCATTCGCCTGCTGACGGCCGAACAGGGGATCGACTCGCTGAGCGTGGAGATCCACAAGAAGTTTGCGCTCTCGTTCGCCTGCTTCGTGTTCGTGCTCTTTGGCGCCCCCATCGCCTTGCGCTTTCCGCGGGGCGGCGTCGGCCTGACGCTCGGCGTGTCGCTCTTCGTCTTTGCCCTGTACTACGTCGGATTGATTGCCGGAGAAGCGCTGGCCGACCGCGACCTGCTGCCGCCGTGGTTGGCCATGTGGGCGACCAACCTGATCTTCCTCACGATCGGCCTCCTGCTGCTGCGGACGGTCGGCAACGAGGGGGTGTCGTCGCGCGGCGGCGAGATGGCCGAGCGACTGGGCGAGTGGCGCGAGCGACTGGGCGCACTGGTCCGGCGCCGACCCCGTGCCGCGGCGGGCGCCTGATGTCCCTCGTTCACCCTCTCGACCGATACGTGTTTCGCGAGTGGATCAAGATCTTCCTCTCGACCGCCTTCGGTTTTCCGGTCCTGCTCATCGTCATCGACCTGACGGACCACCTCGACGGCTACCTCGGACGGAACCTGCCAAAGGTCGACATCGCGCTGTCGTACCTGTACTGGATTCCGGATTCGATGTTCAACGTGATGCCGGCCGCCGTGCTGTTTGCGACCGTCTTCTCGATCGGCGCCTTCACGCGCCACTCGGAGATCACGGCGGCCAAGGCGAGCGGCATCTCGTTCTATCGCCTGATGGCTCCCGTGCTGGTCGGGGCCGTGGGCGCCATGCTGTTGGCCCTGCTGGTCGGTGACGTGGCGCCGCTGGCCAACGCCCGCCGATTCGAGCTGTTGCAGGAGTCGAAGTTCCGCGCCGGGCGCAACGAGCGATCCAACTTCGCGTTCGCGGCGGAAGAGGGACGCGTGTACAAGGTGTCATTGCTGAACGCGCTGGAAGGACGGCTCGACGGCCTCGAGGTGGAGCGCAAGGGAACGGGACCGGAGTATCCCACCTACGTCTTGACGGCGCAGACGGGGGACTATCGGGAAGGGCGAGGGTGGATGCTGCGGGCAGCGCGCATTCACCTGATCACCGGCCCGGGCGCCGATATCGCCTTTGCCGCCGATTCTGCGCTCGATCGCGACCTGCGGGAACGTCCGGCCGACCTGCTCGCCACGCCACGATCGCCCGAGGAGATGCGGTACGCAGAACTCGGCCGGTTCATCCGGTCGCTCGACCGCTCGGGTGGCGATGCGAGTGATCTGCGCGTCGCGCGCGAACTCAAGCTGGCGATTCCCGTCACGTGCATCATCATCGCACTCTTCGGTGCGCCACTGGCGACGAGCACGCAGCGTGGTGGTGCGGCGTACGGTATCGGCATCTCACTCGCGACCACGATTCTCTTTCTGGTGCTGATCCAGATGACCCGGTCTGTGGGCGGCAAGGCGTTCGGCAGTCCCGAGTTCGCCGCCTGGATTCCCAATATCCTGTTCGCGAGTGCGGGACTGCTCCTGTTTCGCCGGGTGAGGACGTGAGCGGCGACCGACCGGACGCGAGCGCGCACGGCGACACGAGCCAGATGGCCGTGGTCAGCCGCGCGGCGGTCGGCTTCTTCCGGCCCTACGCGAAGATCACGTACGGGTTCTTTTCCGGAATCGGCAAGCGGTCCTACTTCATGCGCGACACGTTGCGCGCGGTGGGCGAGGGGCGCACGTGGGGCCCCGAAGCGTTCAAGCACATGCGCTCGATCGGCGTGGACTCCGTGCCCTTGGTCTGCCTCGTGGCCGCCTTCATCGGGTCGGTCATCGCCCTGCAGACGCGGTATCAGCTGTTTCCGGGCATCCAGCTCTCGGTCGTCGGCTTCATTTCGCGCCAGATGATCACGCTGGAAATGGCGCCGCTCATCACGGCGCTCGTGCTGGCGGGCCGTGTGGGGGCGCGTATCACGGCAGAGATCGGCACCATGCGCGTGACCGAGCAGATCGATGCGCTCGAGACGCTGGCCTTCGACCCGATCGCGTACCTCGTGGTGCCGCGGGTCGTGGCCGGGTTGCTGATGCTGCCCATGCTGTCGATCCTCGCCAATGCCATCGGCCTGGTATCCGCCTGGATCACGGCGAGCTTGGCGACCGACGTGACCTCGGACCAGTTCCGGGAGGGTCTCCGCCTCGGCTTCACCTATTTTCAGGTAGTTTACAGCGTGCTGAAGGCCTTTCTCTTCGGCGGCGCCATTGCGTTCCTGTGCGCCTACGAGGGGTACGTGACCGACGCAGGTGCCGAGGGGGTGGGACGTGCCACCGCCAAGGCAGTCGTGATCGGCTGCGTGGCCGTGCTGATCCTCGACGCCCTCACTGCCGTCCTCCTCGCGCCGTACCTCCAGTCATGAAGCGTCGCAACGAAGTGCTCGTCGGATTGCTGACCGTGATCGCGCTCGTCGTCGTGGTGGCGGGATCGATCTGGATTGCACGCGGCGGGCTGACCAGTGGATACCGGCTCTACGTGAAGTTTCCGTGGAGCGCCGGGCTCAAGCTTGGACAGCCGGTCCTGTTGGGCGGCGTGTCGGTGGGTTTCGTGGAAGACGTGAAGCTGCGCGACGATGGGATCGTCGTGACGACGATCAACATCACCACCAATACGCCGATTCCACGGACGGTGGTCGCCGTGGTCGAGCCGAACGGCGTGTTCGGGGACAAGCAGGTCGCTCTGCGCGGCACGCCCAGCAAGGACGCGTGGCAGAAGAGCGACACGATCCCCGCGGGGATCGAAGCGGCGGGCATAGACGCGCTCGTGGCCCGCATGGACACCGCCAGCGGCCGCCTCGCGGACGTCGTCAAGACGGTGAAGCTGAAGATGGTCGACGAGGGCGGGATCGAAGATCTGCGCAAGACGCTCGAGCGGATGAACGGGCTGGCCGGGACCCTCGGCCGTGTGGTCGAGGAGCAGAGCAGCAACCTGACGGCCACGATGGTGGCCGTGCGCAAGGGCGCGAGCGCGCTGGACTCGACGATGATCGACTCGACCGTGCGCAATCTGCGCGCGACGACCGCCACGGTGGCCAAACTGACCGAAGACCTGCGCGGCACGACGGCGCGGGTGGACGCCCTGCTGGCCAAGGCGGACACGGGCAAGGGGACGCTCGGGATGCTGATGAACGATCCGGGCCTCTACAACGACCTGCGTCGCCTGTCGTCGCGGCTCGATACGCTGACCGCCGACTTCAAGGCGAACCCGCGCAAGTACATCAAGTTCTCGGTGTTTTAGGGCGCGAGGGGGAGCGACGGGGAGCGAGAAGCAGGTCCTTCGCTGCGCTCAGGACGACAAACGGGCCACGAACATCATGTTCGTGGCCCGTTGACTGTCAGTGACTGAATCGTTCGTTACGGCCTGAGCGGGATCAGCGGTCCGGCGAACGTGCCCACGGCTGGCGCCGTGGCCACGAAGCGGTCGGCGGACGTGGTGAGCGTCACCAGGGTCTGGGGCGACAGCGTCGGCCGTGCACCGTTGATACGGCTGCGGTTGAGGTCGATCCAGATGCGGTATCGCCCGCTCCGCAGCGAGCTGAAGGTGAAGGTGGGCAGCGCCACGGCCGTTCCAACGACCGCGCCGGTTCCCGTGGGCACGAGCGTTGCGGTCGTGACGACGCGTGACGAGGCCGCAGCGGTCGCGTCGTTGCGGAGTTGCACCACCACCGTGTCGCCGAAGCGGAGCCGCTCATCACGCCGCTTGAGCGAGGAAAAGGGCACGCCCGAAATCGTGCTATCGACCGTGATCGAGTCCACGCGCGTCGAATCGTACGTGCCACTGTTGTCCAGGTCGACGAAGAAGCGTCCGGCGATCTGGCTCGGGAGGCTGAACGTGACGGTCTGCGCCACGCTCTGGTTGGTTGCCGTCCCGGGCGTGGTGCCGGTCTGGGTGAAGCGTGAGGCCGTGTTCAAGCGGCCCGTGTCCGCGGCCACGAAACCACCCGACGCAATGAACAGCGGCGCGTCGGGAATCGGCGTCGAGAGGCCCGCCGTGGCCGGGTTGAAGGTCATGCGGAACCGCGTCGTGATGCTGGCGGAGCCGGCCACCGGATTGACCGCCTGCGCGAAGGTCACCGCTCCGGTCGCGTCGGTGGGCAGCGATTGCACATCGGCAAACACGTTGTTCCCCGGCAGCGTCTCGCGCTGCAAGGTCACGAGCGTTCCGCCGAAGCGCACGGTGTTGGCCCGCGTGGTGTCGAACCAGCTGGCGAGCAGCGTACCGGCAATCGAGGCGCCGAGACGCACGCGCAGGATGCTCGTCGTGTCGGTCTGGCCTGCGGCGATCGTGAGCCGGATCGAGTCCCCCGTCTGCGCGCTGAGCGACGACGTGGATGACGCGGTGGAGAAAGTGCGCAACGACGGACGCACGACGTAGATGCCCGGCAGGAGTCCGAAAAAGCGGACCTGACCGCGGTTGGCCGCCGGTGCCGTGGTACCGGGGGTGGTGAGCGACGCGATCAGCGTCGTGTCGCCCGCGCGAAACAGGTTGAGGCGTGTGCCGCCGGCGGCATCGTTGATGAAAACCGGCGTCGTGGTGCGCGAGGTGTCGGTCTGGACGCGGACGACGATGTTGCCCGTCGTCGTCGGATCCAGCTGCAGCGCCGGTCCTGCCGGATCGCTGTCGCAGGCGGTCAGGATCGCGGCACCCGCGAGCACCGCGACCGAAAGCTTAGAGGAGCGCATGGTCGAGTTCTCGTGTGATCAGAAGGAGTAGCGAATGCCGAGCTGGATCTGCTGTTGCAGCGTCTGCCCGATGTCGAGCGGCGTGGCCTGACCGAAGGTCGGGTTGACCTGGTAGGTGTAGCGCCGGGTGTTCTGGTCGAAACCGCGGGCCGAGAGCAGCGACTGGTTGGCGCCCGAGACCGTGACGAACCGGCCCCAGTTGCTGTTGAGCGCGTTGCCGAGGTTGAACCAGTCGAACTGCAACTCCATGCTCTGGCCGCGCACGGTGAACTTGCGCGAGAGCCGCAGGTCGAGCGTCACGAGGTCCGGGTTCCGGCAGACGTTGCGCTTGGCGATCTGCCCGCGGATGGAATTGACGCAGGTGTTCGTGGCCACGATCTGGTTGAGCAGGTCACGCTGGTTCTGCGCATCGTTGAAGGTGGCGTTGGTGCCCATCGGCAGCGGCCCGACGAAGCCCGGTGTCGAACCACCGAGGTAGATGTCGCCTTCGGTCGGGATGTAGGCGCGGGCGTTGGCCGACCCGACACCCTGCACGTCCGTGCCGAACTGCGGCGTCCATGGCACCCCCGAACGCACGGTGAAGATGCTCGAGAGCTGGACACCGAGCGGGAGGTAGAACGTCGGCGAGAGCACCAACGTGTGCGTGCGCTGGAAGTCCGGGCTCGCCCACTGGTCCTCGAAGTTGTTCGGATTGGCCGACCACCGGCCTGCATTGAACATCGAGTTGGTGATGCAGCAGCTCGTCGACCCGTTATCGGTCGACTTGTCGTAGGTGTACTGCGCGTAGAACTGGCCCCACGAGCCGCGGCCGCGCAGTTCGACCCAGCCCTGGCGGACTTCGGTCGAGCCGAGCGAGCGGTGCACGAGGACTCGGCCGAACTGCGTGCTGCGGCGGCTGAAGGTCTGGTTGGTGGCACCGGTGGCCGAGATCGAGGTCGGATCGGTGTACACGGGAATGCCGCCGAGCTCGGTGAAGAACGGCACCGGATTCAGGTTGTCATCCTGCACGAGGAAGTTCTGGCGGATGACGCCGAAGACGCCCTCGACCGAGACGCGCCAGCCGTTCACGATCTCGCGATCGTACCCGACGTTGGTCTTCCACGAGTAGGCAGGCTTGTAGTCGGCGTCGAATGCGTTGATGGTCGGTGCAGCGGGCGGTGCGCCCACGCCCACGCAGGCCGACGGAATCGTCGCCGGATTCGCGCCGAAACCGCCGAAGTTCGGTGTCGGAGCGGCAGCGCCCGTGCAACTCACGGCCGACTGCGCGAGGCCGTTGTTCACGAAGGCGTTGGAGAGCGTCACGTACGGGTTGCGCCCGTAGATGACCGCCGTGCTGGCCCGGAAGAGCTGGCGGCCGTCGCCATCGGGATCGTAGGTCACGCCGATACGGGGCGAGATGGTCGCCGCGGTCGGCATGTTGGACGTCGAGAGGTACGGGAAGACGCGTGACAGGTTGCTGAAGGTCAGCGGCACATCAGGCGTCTGCTGACCGTCGAAGCGGAGTCCGTACGTGACGAACAGCTTCGGGTTGATCTGCCACTCGTCCTGCGCCCACGCGGCGTACTCGAAGTAGCGGAACTGCGCGTCGATGATCGACGGCTGCCCAGGGACCGGAATGGCGCGGGTGTACTGGTTGACGACGCCGTTCTCGAAGTCGGACATCGAGTTGAACGACCAGGTGCCCAGCTCGTTGTTGCGGAACTTGTTGTAGACGTCGGTTCCGGTGAAGTTGCCGCCGAACTTGAGGTTGTGATTGCCCAGCGTGACGCGGAAGTTGTCGACGAACTCGACGATGTCGGTGTTCAGGATGTTCGCGTGGAGCACCGGATCGGAACCGAACCGGATGGCCGTGAGGATCGACGAGCCGTTGCTCAGCACCGAGTTCACGTTGTTGATCGTGACCTGCGAGATCGGCGAGTTGAACTGCGCCGTGTTGTACGAGGGGCGCGGCTTGCGCACCGTGGCGTACTGCGCGCGGAACTCGTTCGAGTAGTTCTTCCACGCGGCCGTCCAGGCAAACACGCCGGACGTCGAGCCGTCGGTGTTGTCGCCCGCGTTGGACGTCAGCTCGGTCAACGTCGGACCGATCGTGAGGCGATCGTTCGAAATGTTGGTGCGGGTGGCGTTGACGCGGAGCGTCAGGTGGTTCACCTCATTCGCCTGCCAATCGAGGCGCGCGAACACCGCGGACTCGTCGGAGTTCTGCACCTTGGAGCCCGTCTCGCTCGCGAGATCGAGCCCGTAGACGCGGTTCGCGATGCCGAGGAAGTTCTGCAGCGTATCGGGGTTGATGCCGCTCGCCCGGATCGAGTTGTCCGTGCGGTCGGGGTTCACGAACACCAGGCGCGGGTCGTAGCCGGTCTGGCGCTCGAAGTTGAACAGGAAGTGCAGCTTGTCCTTGACGATCGGGCCCGCGAACTGGAAGCCGAACTGCTGCCGCTCGAAGTTGACCGGGTCGCGACCGAGGAAGTCGACGCCCGTCGTTGCCGCGCCGAACATGCTCGTGGAGCGCCCGTACATCCAGGCCGCGCCGCTGAACTTGTTGGTGCCGCTCTTGGTCACGGCGTTGACCGCACCGCCCGTGAAGCTGCCGATCTCCACGTCGACCGCGTTGGTGATGACCTGGATTTCCTTGACGGTCTCCACCGAATACGAGAACGGGGCGCGGTCACCGCCGCGGGCGTCACCGCCGAAGAACCCTTCGTTGTTGTTGGTGCCGTCCATCAGGATGTTGCTGGCGCCCGTCCGGCCACCACCAACCGACTGGCCACCGCCCGAGCCCGGGTTGCCCAGGTCCGACACGCCCGGGGTGAGCTTCACGAGGTCGCGGTAGTTGCGCCCGTTGAGCGGAAGCGCCGAGATCTGGTCCGATCCGATGCGCGTATTGGAGCCGGTCTTGCTGGTCTCGATCAGCGGCGAGACCTCGGCCGTGACCTTCACCGACGACAGCTGCGTGGCGACTTCACTGAGCTCGAAGTCGAGCCTCTCGATGCCGCCGAGCGAGACGCGCACGTTGGGCGTCTGCACCGCGCGATACCCGATGATCTGCGCCTTGATGGTGTAGAGACCCGGGTCAAGAAAGCCCAGACGGTACTCGCCGCCCGAACGGGTCACGGCGATCCGGCGAATGCCGGTCTCCTGGTTGGTCGCGATGACCGTGACGTCGGCCATCGGCTTGGCAGCCGGACCGCGCACGGTGCCGCGCACCGTACCAGTGGTGGTCGAACCCTGAGCGGCGGCCGAGACCGGCGCCACTGCAACACCCATCGCGAGCAAGATGCCGCTCACGAACGCACGGACAAACGAAGTGCTCACATGCCCTTCCTGAAGAGGTACGGGGAGGGGAAACGACGGCGGGACCGAACGCACCCTTGCGCCCGGCGCGCATAAGCCGTGAAACGTAACGGAGTCGGATGACGGGTCAATTCACCGCCGGGTTTCCGTGGCGGAGCCGTGACTTGGCCGCCGCTCGTCGTCGCCCCTTGGCGCCGCTCAGCCGGTGGCAGCCCGGCGCTTCTCCACGTAATAGAAAATTGGAATTCCCAGGGCGATCACGCCGAAGATGGCCATGGTCGGAAGACGGGCGCCCGGGTCAGCCAACCCGTTGACCAGCAACATGATCGTACTGACAACGAACAGCGCCGGGACCAGCGGTCCCCCCGGCGCACGAAAGGCCGGCGCATAGCCCGGGCGCCGCCGCAGGCGGTACACCGACGCCACCGCAAGGGCGTAAAACGGAATGAGGGCGGTCACGAAAGTGTCGGCCAACTGCTCGAATGAGCCGACCAGGACGAACGCCACCCCGACGGCACCCGTCAGGATGATCGCGACCCACGGTGCCTGCGTTCGCGGGTGCACCGCCGCGACCTGCCGGAACAGGAGTCCGTCGTCCGCCATCGCAAAGAAGACGCGCGGCGACGTCAACAACGTGCCGTTCAGTGTGCCAAACGTCGAGAGCACCACCGTGACCCCGACAAAGACTACCCCAGGCTGCCCAAGCAACCGGTCCGCGACCGTGGCCGCCACCAGTCGCGAGGACCGGATCTCGTCCACGGTCAGCACGCTCAAATACGCGATGTTGGCCAACAAATAGATCGCCAGCACCATGCAGGTGCCCAGCACCAGAGCGCGGGGCAGCGTGCGCTGGGGGTCCTTCACCTCCCCGCTCATGAAGCTCAGATCCGCCCAGCCGTCAAACGCCCACAAAACGGAAACGAGCGCGAGCCCGAAGGGTGCCATCCGGAGGCTGCCCTCCGGGAAGAACGGCGTGAAGTGTCCCCCCGACTGTGGGAGCCCGATCGCGATGGCCAGCAAGGCGATGAACAGCAGCCCGCCGTACTTGGCGACGACCGTCACGTTGGTCACGCGCGACCCCCACTCGACCCCCATGACATTCACCGCCGTGGTCAGGGCAATCGCAGCCGCCGCCACATAGTGCACGCGCTGGTCCCACGGCGCATGCGACGGATCGACCCCGGTCGCGCGCAGCAAGTACTCCGCAAACGTCGTCGAGATGGCGCCGAGCGACGCCGCCCGGATGATCACCAGCTCGGCCCACCCGAACAGGAAGGCCCAGAGCCGCCCCCAGACCTCGCGGAGGTACACATACACGCCGCCGGTCTCGTTCGGGAAGACACTCGCCACTTCGGCGAGCGAGAGCGCGCCGCACAGCGCGAAAATCCCGCCGGCGGACCAGACCAGAATGAGCGGAAAGGGTCCCGGCAGCTTGTCCGCGACGCCTGCCGGCGACCGGAAAATGCCGGAGCCGATGATCTGGCCCACGCAGACGGCCGATGCCGCCCAAATGCCGAGATGCCGCTTGAGGACCCGCGGGGAGCCAGCCATGAGGCCCAATGGTAGACGCGCGCGCCACGCTCCGCTACGCCCCACGCAACGCCGGGAACGGAGTTCCGGCTGCAATGCGTACATATTGTACGTCGCTGGTGGCGCTCTGCCCTTGGGCGCGTTGGCCTTTCCTCTCGTCATCTCCCCAGTGCGCTTCCCGTCTGGATTGAGTTCAGCCCTGTTCTGGCTCTGCGCCGCAGCCGCCGCATGGGCGCAGCTCGCCCTGCTCCGCTCGGCACTCTCACCTGCGTCGGAGGTGGCACCGGAGCGTGCCGTTCATGTGTCGTCCTCGCGCTTCGCTGAACTCGCCTGGTCGGTGCTGCCGGCTGCGGGCCTCGTGGGCACCTTCGTGTGGGCCTGGATGCTCATGACCCCCGGATCGGGAGGCGCGCCATGAACACCACCGCCGTGGACGCCGCGCCGCCGGTCGCCTTCTGGCGCGATCTGGTCGCGCTCACCAAGCCGCGCATCATCTCGCTGCTGCTGGTGACGACGGCCGCGCCGATGTACGTGGCCGGCTCGCCGTCGTGGGTGCTGGTCCTGATCGTGATGGTCGGCGGTTACCTCATGGCCGGTGGCGCGAACGCGGTGAACATGTACATCGACCGCGACATCGACGACCACATGGCGCGCACGAAGCTGCGTCCGATTCCCTCCGGGCGGATGGCGGCGCCGGCCGTGCTCGCCTTCGGGATTGCCTGCGCCACTGCCGCCACCTGGCTGCTCGCCGCGTTCGTGAACGTGCTCACGGCCGCCCTCGCGCTTGGCGGCTTCTACTGCTACGTGTTCGTGTACACGCGGTGGCTCAAGCGCGCCTCACCGCAGAACATCGTCATCGGCGGTGCCGCCGGCGCCTTTCCGCCGCTGGTGGGCTGGGCGGCGGTCACTGGCGAGATCGACCTGATGGGGCTGCTGCTCTTCCTGATCGTCTTCTACTGGACGCCGCCGCACTTCTGGGCGTTGGCGCTGCTCAAGCAGCGCGACTACAAGAAGGCGGGGGTGCCGATGGCGCCGCTGGTGTGGGGCGAGCGCGAGACGATGGCGCAAATGCGGTGGTATACCGTGATCCTGCTCGCCCTCACGCTACTGCCGGTCGCCACGGGGTCGCTCGGTGTCGTGTACGCGGCCAGCGCACTCGTGCTCGGCGGACTGCTGCTGTGGGGCGTGTGGCGGCTCGACCCGCAGAAGGAATGGACCGCCCCAGCGTGGTGGGTCTACAAGTATTCGCTGCTCTATCTCGCGCTGCTCTTCGTGGCGATGGCGCTGGACGAGCGCATCCGGTTCTAGAACGGCCGGTACGCGCCGACGCGCGCGGCGAAGCCCTGCCCCGCGCGTGTCAGGCCGATCGGCGTCGGGTGGCCCAACGGTGTACGCCAACACCAGCCGCGAGCAACGCGCTTCCGAAGAGGCTCGTGCGCAGCGAACTGAGGAACGCGCTGATCACCCCCACGAGTGCCGCCAGCACAAACAGGAGCGGCACCGCGGGATACCCGCTCACGCGATAGGGGCGCTCGAGGTCCGGGCGCGTCCGGCGCAGCACCAGGACACTGGCGGCCCCAAGCCCGAAGAAGATCCAGTCGGCAAAGACGACGCCCGAGAGCAACGCCCCGATCTCGCCGCGAGTGCCGATGAGGAGCGCCAACGACCAGCCGCCGAGCAGCGCGAGCGCCACGTGCGGCGAGCCGAACCGCGGATGCACCCGGGCGGCGCTCGTCAGGAAGGCGCCGTCGGCACCGAGGGCAAAGAGCACGCGCGCATTGGTCAGCAGCGCCACGCCCGTGAAGCCGAGGATGGAGAGCATGGCGGCCACGGTGATCGCACTGGCGCCCGCCGGGCCGGCGAGTCGCGCCGCCGTATCTGCCGCGACCGCCGTACTCGCGGCCAAGCCATCGCGCCCGAGCACGTGCAGGTAGACGAGGTTGGCACCGAGGTAGATCGCGATCACGGTCGCGATGCCGATGACGAGGGCCCGCGGGATCGTGCGCTGCGGGTCGCGAATTTCGCCGGCGACCATGTTCATCTGCTGCCAGCCACCGATCGTGAACAGCACCGCGACGAACGCCGTCGCGGCACCGGTGAGGAGATCGGGGGCCAGCGGGGGCGACACGACCGGGAGCGGAACGACGACCTCCCAGCGCGCGAGCCCGAGCCCGATGAGGGCAAACAAGGCGACGCTCTTGGCGAGCGTGAGTGCGTTCTGCACGAACGCCCCGGGCTTGAGGCCCACGATGTTGGTCAGCGTGAGCACGACGATCGTGAGCGCCGCCAGCCCGATCCGTCCGCCAACCGGCGCCAGCGAGACGTATCGCTCGGCATAACCGGCGAAGCTCATCGCCACCGCCGCGATCGCCCCGCTGGCGATCATCGCCAACGTCATCCACCCGCAGAGAAAGGCGGGCAGCGGCCCGAACGCTTCGCGAATGTAGATGTACGCCCCTCCCGCCTCGGGCAGCATGGCGCCGAGTTCGGCGTACGTCAGCGCCCCCGCCAATGCGACGAGACCACCGACCACCCACACGGCGAGAATCGGCGTGGCGCCGGGCAGTGCACGCGCCACCTCGGCGGGGGTGAAGAAGATGCCGCTGCCGATGATGCCACCCACCACGAGCAGCGCCGCCGAGAAGAGGCCGAGCTCGCGGGTGAGCCGCGGCGCGGTCATCCGGTGATGATCAGCTCGCGCTGTGGTTCACGCGGGGTGACCTGCAGGCCCGTCGGCCTGACGATGCCGTTCACCTCGGACCGCACGCCGAAATCGCCGGCGAGATAGACGCCGGGCTCGATCGAGAAGGCGACGCCGGGGAGCAGCGCTCGCTCGTCGCGCGTCTCCATGTCGTCGAGATTGGGGCCCGAGCCGTGCAAGTCACGCGCGTCGATCGAGTGCCCGAGCCGGTGCGTGAAGTAGGGGCCGTAGCCGCGCTCGGTGATGAGGCCACGCGCGACCGCATCGGCGGAGCCACCCGTCACGGCACGGCCCGCGCCGAGTTCGCGCCCGAGGTGGGCGATCGCGGCGTCGCGGGCATCGCGAACCGCTTCCCACACGGCGACCACGCGCGGGGCGGGGGTTCCGAGCGACGCCATCCAGCACTGGTCCGCCCAGATGCCGTCCTGCCTGTTCTTCGCAAAGAGATCGATCAACAGCACGTCGCCCAGGGCGATCGGCAGGGCGAGCGCCGCCGTCGGCTCGTAGTGCGGATCGGCCGCGTGCGCGTTGACCGCCACCGTGGGGCCGTGATCGGTGGTCAGCCCCGCCGCGTCGAACCGCTCGCGAATCCACGCGCCCAACTCATGCTCAAGCACGGGCTGGCCAGCGCGCGCGGCCTCTCCGGCCCGTGCGAAGGCGGCCTTGGCGATCGCGGCGATGCGCTCTGCGGTGCGCTCGTGCGCCGCGATCTGCGCCTCGTCCCAGCCCGCGTAGCAGCGCGAGACCAGCTCCGCGGAGGTGACAACGGTCGCGCCCGCGTTGCGCACCATCTCGATGACGCCGGCCGGCACGCGATCCACGTACGGCACTCCGTCCCCCGGGACGTACTCCATGGCGACGGTCTTGCCGTTCACGACATCGTGCAGCGCGGCCTCGAGCGGTCGCCAGCCGGCATAGATCGTGCGCGGCCACGCGGCGGGCCAGTACCGCCACGGCCCGGGCTCGATGGCATGGGCGATGCCCACGGGAGTTCCGGTGCGGGGGATGTACGCAAAGACGCGTCGTGTCGCGAGCCCTTCGACGCCGATGAGTTCGGCGGCGATCGGGTTGGTGCCACGGAAGTCGTACAGGAGCCAACCATCGACCCCCGCACTGACGATCGCAGCCTGGACGCTCGCGAGGTTCGCTTCACTCAGTCGCATCGGCGCTCCTGACGTTTCATCGCCCGGCAGCGCGCCATTCGGCGCGCCATTCACACACTCCCTCACCACGTGACGCACACCGGACATGATCCACGGCGCCCGCGCCGTCGACCAGGAGCTTGAGCAGTTCGCGCAGCGCGGCTTCTTGCAAGGCGCACCCGGACTGCCGCGGCCCCGTGTCAAGGGTCACCGAGGACGGCACCGACAGGAGCACGGAGGAGCCGACACGTGCGACGGTGCCCCCGAGATACCGCACCGCGATGCGCCGCATGTGGCGCAGCGCCAGCGGGCGGGCGAGCATGCCCGGCAGGGTCCGCATGATGCTGCGCGATACCGGGGCGACGCGCGCATACGCCTCGTTTGCCAGGTAGCGTCCCGCCGATCGGAACACGACCTCGGCGTCGGTGCGCCGTCCGACCAAGCGGGCGAGGGCGACGGCCTCATCGAACGGGATGCGCTGACCACGGCGCACGGCGTCGCTGTAGCGGCGGATTTGCGCGTACACCGTCTCGGACAGGCCGAGGCGCTTGTTTCGCAGCTCCGGAACCAGTTCGGCCTCGAGGTCGCCGTCGGGGGCGTCCACGAGGCGAACCGCCTCGAGGAAAGCGAGGGGGAGGAGGGCGTCTACCGTGCGGGAAGGCCTTGGGTCAGTCACGGCGGCGGAAGGTAACAGGTGCCCGGGCAGAAGGTGATCGTCGGGGCTGGGAACCGGAACGGACCGTTCCCGCTTATAGGGGGAACAACTGGACCACACCCGGTCTTTCCCTCTGGACCGGGGTTGGACCCGCATCCCTCACCTCCGGACGGCGCGGCATGGCCACAGCTCGAGAGCAGCAGCACCAGCAGGCGCCACTCGAGTGCCACGACTTCGCGCCGCACCTTGAGACGCTGCTCGACGGAGAGCTGAACGGGCACCAGCTGGAGTTCACCCTGCGGCACCTGCAGCGATGTACGGCCTGCCAGCGTGGTGCCGAGCACGCCAAGCGATATCGCGAGGCCATGCGCCGCGCGCACGAGGCCGACCGCGCGGAGCCGGAGCTGCTGGCCCGGATGCGCATGCGTGTTCGGCACGCCACCTCGACGGCGCAACCGCCACGTTGATCGCGCGCACGCTTGCCGGCACCGCCGTCGCCGGTGGTGTGGCGCTGTTGGCGTGGCGCGCACGCTCGCTGTCCCGGTCGGGGGCCATCGCGGCCACGATCACGGGTGCCGTGGCCATCGGCGCCGGATGGGCATGGGGCGCCCTCCTGATCGGTTACTTCGTCTCATCGAGCGCACTCACGCGCATGGGTGCAGACAGGAAGGAACGGCGCACCGGGAGCGTGGTCGAGAAGGGGGGCGCACGCGATGCCTGGCAGGTGGCCGCCAACGGTGGCGTCTTCGCACTCGCCGCGCTGCTGGCCGCGTGGCAACATCCCGATGCAGCGCCGCCGGCGTGGGCTGCACTCGTGGGCGCTGGCACACTCGCCGCCGCAGCCGCCGACACCTGGTCCACCGAGATCGGCACGTTGCGTGGCGGCGAGCCACGACTGATCACCACATGGCGCCTGGTGCCGACGGGCACGTCAGGCGGAATCACGGGCTGGGGGACGCTCGGCGCGCTGTTGGGCGGCTCGGCGGTGGCAGCACTCGCGTTTCCGCTCGTCCTCGGGCCGGCAGGCCTGAGCGCGTGGTCAGGGGTCGTGATTGCGGCGTCGGGCGTGGTCGGCGCCTTTGCCGATAGCCTGCTGGGCGCCACGGTGCAGGCGCGCCGCCGCTGCCCCCGATGCGACCGCGCAACGGAGCGACGGATCCACGATTGCGGCACCATCACGGTCCATGCAGGCGGCTGGCCCTGGATGACCAACGATGTGGTGAACGGGCTGGCGACCGTCGCGGGGGCGATCCCGCCGCTCGCGCTCGTCGCGCTGCTCGACCGGTGAACTCCGGAAAGCGCCCGATGACACGCTGTGTGTGCACGACTAGACTCCGACGGTCAGGATGCGTGTTCGCGCCGAGAATCAGGGTGGCCCTTGCGATCGAGTGACGACGCTGACGTGATCGTGGTCGGTGGTGGCCCGGCCGGTGCGTCGGTTGCCGCGTTTCTCGCACGTGAGGGGGTCGATGTGGTCCTGCTCGATCGGGCCCGCTTTCCGCGCGAGAAGCCGTGCGCCGAGTACCTGAGCCCCGAGGCCTCACGCGTCCTGTCGGTGCTCGGCGCGCTCGAGCAGGTGGAAGCCGCGGGTGCCGCCCAGTTGGACGGCATGCTCGTGCGCGCGCCCAGCGGCCGTTCGTTTCACGGTGCCTTCGCGGCCGCCCGTGGCTTTCGCGGCTTCCGGAGCCGTGGCCTCGCGCTGCGACGACTGCACCTAGATGACATCGTGCTGGGTGCGGCGCGGGCGGCGGGGGTGCGGGTCGTCGAGGGGGCGCGCGTGAGCGCGCTCGTGACCGTGCAGGGGCGCACGGTCGGCGTGATGAGCGAGGAAGGCGGACGGCGCGTGGTGCGGCGGGCCACGCTGGTCATCGGCGCGGACGGGCTGCGTTCGGTCGTCGCGCGACGGCTTGGCCTGGCCGCGCACGCGTTCTGGCCGCGCCGCGTGGCCTTCGTCGCGCACTATCGCGGCGTGCGCGGCATGGGGCGCGCCGGCGAGATGCACGTGCACGCCGACGGCTACGTCGGGCTGGCGGACGTGGGCCACGGCGAAACCAACGTCGCCGTCGTGGTGCCGGCATCGCTGGCGCGCGCCGCCAAGGGGGACGCCGAGGGGTTCTTCGGGCGATGGCTCGCGGCGCGGCCACAGTTGACCGCGCGGCTCGCGGACGCCGAGCGCGTCAACGACGTGCGTGTGACCGGGCCCTTTGCCAGCCGAGCGCGGCGCGCGTGGTCGAGCGGTGCCGCGCTCGTCGGCGATGCCGCCGATTTCTTCGACCCGTTCACCGGCGAGGGGATCTACGCCGCGCTGCGGGGTGGCGAGCTGCTCGCGCCATTTGCCGCCGAGGCGGTGCGCACCTCCGGTCGGGCACAGGACCGCGTGCTCGCGGGTTATGACGAGGCGCGGAAACGTGAGTTCGCGGGCAAGTGGCGCGTCGAGCGGATCATTGGAGCGGCGGTCGGTGTGCCGACGCTCATGAACCACGCGGCCCGTGTGCTTGGACGCGAACCTCACCTCGCCGACCTGCTCGTGGGGATCGCGGGCGACGTGGTGCCCGCCAATTCCCTCTTCGCCCCGCGCGTTCTCGCCCACTTCCTTCGGCCATGAGCATCGATACGGACGACTTCCGCGCCCTCCTCGGGCGCTTCGCTTCCGGCGTGACGGTGGTCACCACCGTCGACGCCGAGGGACACGACTACGGCATGACGGTCAGCGCGTTCTCGTCGGTGTCGCTCGACCCACCGCTCGTGCTCACGTGCATCGCGAAGGATGCGTCGGTGTACGCCGCATTCGAGCGCGCCCCGTCCTTCGTGATCAACATTCTCGCGGATGGGCAGGAGGCGCTGTCGCGCCGGTTCGCCGGCCCCATCTGGGATCGCTTTGCCGGTATCGGGTACACGCGCTCCGAGAACGGCGCGGCGATCCTGTCCGACGTGCTGGCCTGGATCGAGGGGCGCGTCGTCGCGCGGCACGATGCCGGTGATCACCTGATCCTGGTGGCACAGGTCGAACGCGGTGCGGTCGAGGAGCATCGTCCGCTGCTGTACTACCGTGGGGGCTATGCCCAGCTTGAGCGCTGACGCGCGCGCGGGCTTTCTCGTCCCCACGCGTCGGCGCGGCATCGAGCACCTCGACGATCCGCGCTCGGCGTCAGCATCCGATGTGCTCGCCGAGCTGACCGACGTGTCGCGTGCGAATGCGCTGTTTGGTGGCACGCGCGCCGTGGTGCGCGAGGTGCTGGAGGCGTGCGCCAGCAGCACGCGGGTGCGCACACTGCTCGACGTTGGTACGGGGATCGGCGATATCCCGCGCGCCGCGCGAACGGCGGCCGCCTCCCGTGGCATATCATTGAGCGTGATGGGGCTCGAACTCTCGGAGCCTGCGGCACGCGCGGCGCATGCCGCATCCGGTGCGGCGATCGTGGCCGATGCGTTCCGGTTGCCGTTCGCCGATCGCAGCGTGGACATCGTCACCTGCTCGCAGGTCCTGCATCACTTCGACGCCACCGACGGAGCGCGACTGATCCGCGAACTGGATCGCGTGGCGCGCGTTCGCGTGATCGTGAGCGAGCTCCGTCGGTCGTGGGCCGCGGCGGCTGGCGTCTGGATGGCTTCGTTCCCGCTCGGGTTCCATCCGAACAGCCGGCACGACGGCGTGCTCTCGGTACTGCGCGGCTTCACCGCCGCCGAACTCGCCTCGCTCATTGGTCTCGCCGTGTCGCGACCGGCCGTGTCGCGCCGACGCGCCGGCTTCCGCGTGACCGCCCACTGGACCCCTTCGGGAGCATTCGCATGACGGCACCGCCGCCAGAACGCGCCTTGCGCGCGCCCTACAAGCTCGGGCCCATGCCCCTGCGTCGCGCGATGTATACCCTCGACGAAGGGGTGTGCCGGACCGACGTCGAGACCATCTTCCGCCTCGTTGCCGACGTGGAGCAGTGGCCGCAACACCTGGCCCACTACCGCTGGGTGACGATGGTCGAGCGCACGCGCGACGGCGGCGGCATTGTCGAGATGGCGGCGAACCGCCCCTTCGGCCCCATCAACTGGCCGACCTGGTGGAAGTCGTACATGACGGTCGATCATGACGCGCCGGAAGTGCGCTTTCGCCACATCGGCGGCATCACGACGGCCATGGACGTGTCGTGGAGCTTCAAGCGGGTCCCCGAGGGCACGCACGTGACCTTGCTGCACGTGTGGGACGGCCCGGACTGGCCGATCATCCGGACGGTCGCGGCCGTGGCCGTCATCGGCCCCGTCTTCGTCCATGGCATTGCCTCGCGCACGATGGCGGGCCTCATCGCGGCGGCTGAGCGCGGCGTCACATCGGAGCAGACGTGAGCGAACGTCGGCGCGTCGTCATTACCGGCATCGGGGCCATCACCCCGATCGGCACGGGCAAGGAAGGACTCTGGCGCGGCCTGCAGGCACGGCAATCTGCCGTGCGCACGCTCACGCGCTTCGATCCGTCGATCTTCCGCTCGCACAATGCCGCACAGGTCGATGACTTCAGCGCCGCCGACCATCTCGAGACCAAGCGGGCCAAGCGGCTGGACCGGTTCGGGCAGCTGTCCGTTGTCGCGTCGCGCCTCGCGGTGGAAGACTCCGGACTCGACTTCGCCAAGGAGGACGGTGACCGGATCGGCGCCTACATGGGTACCGCGCTTGGCGGCGTCGGCTACGCCGAGGAGCAGCTGGGCGTGTTCCTCAAGGACGGCCTGCGCGCGGTCGACGCGACGCTGGCACTGGCCGTGTTCGGCGGGGCCTCGAGTTGCAACATCGCGATCGAGTTCGGCGTGCGGGGACCGAATGCCACCAACGCGATGAGCTGCGCCTCGGGTGCGATTGCCATCGGCGAAGCGTTTCGGCAGGTGCGCGACGGCTACGCCGACGTGATGATCGCCGGAGGCGCCGAGGCACCGCTGGCCCCGCTCTGCTTCGGCGCGTTCGCGCTCATTCGTGCCATGAGCACGCGGAACGACGACCCGGCGCGCGCCTCGCGGCCGTTCGACAAGGATCGCGACGGCTTTGTCATGGGCGAAGGAGCCGCGGTGCTGATTCTCGAATCGCTCGACCGCGCACAGGCGCGCGGCGCGCGGATCTACGCCGAGATCGCGGGCTACGGGACCACGAACGATGCGTACCACATGACCGCCCCCCGTCCCGACGGTGCGCAGGCAGCACGCAGTATCCGACTCGCGCTCGATGACGCACACATTGGCGCGCACGAGATCGGGTATGTGAACGCGCATGGCAGCGCCACACCGCTCAACGACCCGACCGAGACGCTGGCCATCAAGCAGGTCCTGGGCGAGCACGCGCACCGGATTCCGGTGAGTGGCACCAAGGGGTACTACGGCCACGCGCTCGGCGCCTCCGGCGCGATCGAGGCCGCCATCAGCGCGCTGGCCATCGACCGGCAGTGGCTCCCGCCCACGGTGAATCATGAGGCGGCCGCGCCGGACTGCGACCTCGACTATCTGACCGGCGAGGGGCGCAGTGCACGCGTCGAGCACGTGCTCTCCAATTCGTTCGGCTTCGGCGGGATCAACGCCGCACTGGTGTTCCGGCGCGTGGTGTAGGCACACCACGCACTGCGGGGCGGTACCGGAGGTCGCCGGCACCGCCCCGCAGATCGTTCACCGCCCGGGCTACGGCTTGGCGCGCTTCTGCATGCGCTCGCCGCGCGCTTCGCGCTGGTCACCGCGCTTCTGCATGCGCTCGCCCTGATTCTCCTTGCGCTCGCCGCGATTCTCGAGTCGCTCACCGCGCTCCTGCATGCGCTCGCCGGCGCGCTCCATCTTCTCGTTGCCCTTGGCTTCGCCCTTCTGCTCCAGCGCCTCACCGCGCTTCTGCATGCGCTCGCCGCGGGCGTCCTGCGCCTCCCCACGATTCTCGCGACGTTCGCCGCGGTTCTCGAGACGTTCGCCACTGCGCTCGACGCCCTTGCCGCGGGCGCCGAGGCCAGGACGGGCCGCACGGGCACTCGAATCCTGCGCGTAGAGCGGCATGGACGCCGCGAAGAGCGCGGCGAGGGCGATCGGGGTCAGGATGCGTCGCATGGTATCTCCTGGCGGGAACGGTCCGCCGATGAACTCGAGAAGGTGTCGGCGCGCCACTCGGCGCGTCCGTCGGTCGTGTGCGCAGGTAGACTGTGCCTGGGGCCGAGACGTTAAAGGCGTGCGCCCGGTCACCAGCGGCTTCGTGACGTGCACCACGTGAATCGCTTGCCGCCCACTGGGGGCGCCTCTACCTTGCCCGCCAGATCATCTCCCAGACCATCTCCATCATGCGCAACGTCCTTCGCATCTTTGCAGCCGAGTTCGTGGGCACCTTCGCCTTCACCTTCATCGGTGGCGCGTCCATCATGGCCACGCGCGGTGCCGAGGCCGGTGCGGGCCTGCTGATCGCTGCGCTGGCGCACGGGTTGATTTTCGCGCTGATGGTGAGCGCGCTCATGACGGTGTCGGCCGCCTTCAATCCGGCCACGTCGTTCGCCCTCGTGATCACGCGCCACATCAGTCCGGTGATCTTCGTGGTGCACCTCGTGGCGCAACTCCTGGGCGCCGTACTCGCTGCGCAGGCGTTGCTGGGGAACCTCCCGCCCGAGGCCGTGGGCGGCACGCGCATCGGCGGACAACAGGTGTCCACGCTGGTGACGACGGGGCAGGCGCTCTTCCTCGAGGGCATCGCGACCTTCTTTCTCGTACTCGTGATCTTTGGCACGTCGGTGGACCCGAAGGGCGCGAAGCTTGGCGGCATGGCGATCGGACTCACGATCACCGCCGACATGCTCGCGATTGGCGCGCTCACGGGGGCGTCCATGAACCCGGCGCGGTCGTTCGGGCCTGCCTTCGTCTCGGGCATCTGGGAAGGACACGCGATCTACTGGATCGGCCCCATGGTGGGCGCCGCCATCGCGGGTCTGCTCTATCAGTTTCTCTTCCTGCGCGGCGACGACGCCGCCACCACCTGAGGCCGTCGATGCCACGCTCGCTTCGCAAGTTTGCGGTAGGGCTCTGCTCCGCGCTCGTCGTCCTTGCCGCGCGGCCAGTCGCCGCGCAGGAGCTGCGATCGCGCATCGACGCGGCCGTCGCACAAGCGAGCGACAAGATCATCGTGCTGCGCCAGCAGCTGCACCAGAATCCGGAGCTCGGCAACCGCGAGTTCGAGACGGGCAAGGTGGTCGCCGCACACCTCAAGGGACTCGGCCTCGAGGTGCGAACCGGCGTGGCCAAGACGGGCATCGTGGCGGTCCTCAAGGGAGGGCGTCCCGGTCCCGTCATCGCGATTCGCTCCGACATGGACGCGCTGCCTGTGACCGAAGCGTCGGGCTATCCGACGCCGAGCACCAAGCGCACGACGTACCTCGGCAAGGATGTCGGCGTGGCCCATGCCTGCGGGCACGACATTCACATGGCGGTCGTGCTCGGCGTCGCCTCGGTCCTCGCGCCGCTCAAGGCACAGCTCCCCGGCACGATCGTCTTCCTGTTCCAGCCGTCCGAGGAGGGACCGCCTGCGGGGGAGGAGGGAGGCGCCGAGTTGATGCTCAAGGAAGGGGTGTTCGCCGAGTTCAAGCCGACGGCCGTGTTCGGCCTGCACACGAGCCCCGACCTGCCCGTGGGCCAGGTGGGCTACGCCCCCGGCCCCTTCTTTGCCGAATCCGACCAGATCAGCATCACCGTCACCGGCAAGCAGGCGCACGGCGCGGCACCGCACGAGAGCGTCGACCCGATCGTGATTGCGTCACAGATCGTGCTGGCGCTGCAGACCATCCGATCGCGGAACGTGCCGCCGCTCGCGGCGAGCGTGGTGACGATCGGCATCATCCAGGGCGGGGAGCGTGGCAACATCATCCCGGGCAAGGTCGAGATGGTCGGCACCGTGCGCACGTACAGCACGGACGTGCGCAAGTTGATCCAGCGACGCATCACCGAGATCGCCGAGCTCACGGCACGGGCGGGCGGTGGGAGCGCGGTGGTCAAGTATGAGCTCGGGCCCTCGCCCGTCATCAACGACACGGCGCTCACGCGTCGCATGGCCCCCACGCTCGAGCGCGTGCTCGGCAAGGGGAACGCGAAGATTGTCGATCCCACGATGGGCGCCGAGGATTTCGCACTCTTCGCCAATGCAACGCCCGGCCTGTTCGTGCGCCTCGGCACCACGAGGCCCGGCGGGACGTCGGGGCTGTGGCACACGCCGGACTTTCTCGCGGATGACCAGAGCGTGCCGATGGGGATGAAGGTGATGGCGAACTTGCTCGTCGACTACCTCTCGCCCAAGGGCGTCACGCCGTGAGCACGACGCCGGCGGCGGATGCGCCCCGGCGGCTGGCGGCGATGCGCGCGGTGTCCGCACCGGCGCTGATCGCCGCGATTCCCACCGCGGTCGCGCTCGTGGGCGCCATGCGCTTTCAGTTCACCGCGAGCCCGGGCGCCGCCGGCGCACAGCTGCTCGCGGTGGTCGGCGGCCTCTCGCTTGCGTGTGCGATGGCCGTGCGCGGTGCCGCGCGACACGCGGACGGATTTCGCCGCGACGTCGTGTGGGGCGCGACCGCCGCGCTCCTGCTGACCGCGGGCTGGGCGATCGTCGGACTCGCGAGTGAAGCGATGCGCCCCGCGTGCGGCAGCAGCAAGGGGCTCGTCCCGTTCGTGATCATCGCGGTGCCGGTCCTGCTGCTGCAGGGTGCCGTGGGTGCCTGGATCGGATGGCTCACGGGGCGAACGCGCCGCGCCGTCGCCATGCTGGTTGCGTTCGAACTGCTGGCGCTGCTCGCGCTCGGCGCCGGGTTCTACTTCGATCCGGCGTGGCGCGTCATGAGCCACCTGTTCGTGGCGCTGATCACGGAGCAGATGTGGGGGTCGGCGGCGCCTGAGGGCGTGGAGTCGTTCCGTGCCGCCACGTGCCTGTTCGCGATCGCCCTCGGCGCGTTCGGCGTGGCACTGTTTCCCGGTGCGCGGCACGCGGCAGTGGTTCGTCCCCGCCGCGCATGGATCGCAGGCGCGGTGCTGTTGACGCTGGGCCTGCTGGTCGATCGCGCCGCACGGCCAGTCGTGGCGCCGACGCATGCTGCGCTCGCGCGCGCATACAGCCTGACGCGCTCGCGAGGTCCGCTGGTGCTCCACGCGGACCCGCTCGCCGTGCGCATCGCCGACCTCGACGTGCTGCTCGCCGAGGGGACGCTCTGGCTGGGCCGCATCGAGGCGCGACTCGGTCAGCGTCCACGGCAGCCGATTCACGTCTGGGTCCACGCCACCCGGAGCGACAAGCAGCGGTGGACGGGCGCCTCGCTCGCAGACTTCGCGCTCCCGTGGCGACACGAGATCCATGTGCGACTGGGCGGCGCGCAGCATCCGACGCTCGGACATGAGCTGGTGCACGTGATCGCCGGGGAGCCGCTGTCCACGCTCTTCGGGACCCCCGGTCGCTTCGTCGTGATGCAGCGTCCGGCGCTGGTCGAAGGGCTCGCGGTCGCCGTGGCGCACGAGCTCAAGCACTCCGATGATCTCACCGTGATCGAGGAGACGGCTGCGCTCACGCGATTGCACCGCGCGCCTGATCCCGAGCGGTTGTTCTCGGGGATCGCGTTTCTCGGTGAGGCGCACCAGAAGGCGTATGCGGCCGCCGGAGCGGCGCTTCAGGCACTGTCGATGCGCGCGCAGGACTCCGGGGCCACGCTGCGCCGCGTGTACGCGGCGGCATCGATCGAGGGCGCGCTCGGCCCGGACGCGAGCCGTTCATTTTTCGGAGCGTATCGCACGCTGCTCGACACGCTGACCCTGCCACCCGGTGCGCTGAGTGATGTGGACGGCGCGTTTGGCGCACCGTCGATCGTCGGCGGCACCTGCGGCGGTTCGACCGACGAACGCGGCCCCACGGCACGCCGCCTCGCGCGCAGCGGAGCGGTCGGCGCCGCGTTGACGGCACTGGGCCCGTCGCCGAGTGTGGCCACGCTCGAAGCGATCGAGCGCGACGTGCGAACGGTGGGCGACACGGCGGGGTTCGCGCCACTGGCCCGCGCGCTCGCGGCAGCAGGCGACAGCCTGACCGCGGCGCGACGACTGCTCTCTGCGGGCGACCTCTACTGGCTGGCCGACAGTGTGCGCGCCGCGAACGGTGCATGGGCGCAGGTGCCGATCACGCTCGCGACCGTTCCCCTCGCACGGGCTGTGCGCGTACGGCAGCTGCTCGGTGCGGTGGGCAGTGCGGCGGCTCCCGGGAGCATCGATGCGCGGATCGCCCGCACCGCGCTGGCCATGCTGCTGCGACCGTCATGGCTCGGCTCCTCACCTGAGGCGGCGGTGCTGTTGCGGCTGCTCGACTCGGCCGATGCACGCTCCGACGTGCGGACGTCGCTGGATGCGCGTCGCGTGCACTCGATGGCGCGGTATCTCCTCGCGCGCCGGCACACGCTCGCGGGGCGCCTGGATGCGGCCGAGCCGATGCTGGCGCGCGTGCAAGGCGAGCAGGTGCTGGACGCGCCGTTCCTCGAGGAAACGCTGATCCTGCGCGTGCGCGCGTTGGCCGGTGCCGGCCGCGCGGCCGAGGCGGCCGCGCTGTTGGCGCGCACGCCGCTCACCGGGGTGCGACGCGTCTTCGCCATGACGGTGTCGGACCTGCTCGAGCGCGCACAGCGCGCGGCGCTGGCACCTCATCGTCCGCGGAACCTCGACGAGGCCGCGGCCCCCGCGTGGGCCGACGCGCAGCTGCTGATGCCGTTCGACCCGTCGCCCTGAGCCCGCTGTCGTCCTGAGCGCAGCGAAGGACCTGCTTCTCGTTGTCGTCCTGAGCGCAGCGAAGGACCTGTTTCCCGCCCCGCCGCCTACGGCCGGGTCGGGTACTTGGCCGCGTATCGCTCGATGCTTTCCATCACGATCCGCGCCGCGACATCGCTCTTCTCCCAGCCGCTGATCTGCATGCGCTTCCCTTCCAGGTCCTTGTAGATCTGGAAGAAGTGCTCGACTTCCTTGAGGTAGTGCCCCGGCAGGTCGGCGATGTCGTAGTACTCCTCGTGATACGGATCGTTGACCGGCACGCCAAGGATCTTGTCGTCCGGCTCACCACGATCGAGCAGCTTGAGGACCCCGATCGGGCGCACTTCGATGAGGCACCCGGGAAAGGTCGGCTCGTTCACGTGCACCAGCACGTCGAGCGGATCGCCATCCTCGTGCAGCGTGCGCGGCACGAAGCCGTAGTCGCCCGGGTAGTGCACGGCGGAATAGAGGACGCGGTCGAGCTTGATCAACCCCGTCTCCTTGTCGAGCTCGTACTTGTTGCGGCTTCCCTTCGGGATCTCGACGACCGTCGTGATGCGGTCGGGCGGATGGATGCCAGGGGGAACGTCGTGCCAGGCGTTGATCATGGGTACAGGAATCCGGATCCGGAGGGAAGGAACACAGGAGGAAGCTATCGACTGGCCGACGGCCACTCTACCGCGTGATCTGCCCCTACCCCAGCGCCCGCGCCGCGTCCACCGCGAAGTAGGTCAGGATGAAATCCGCCCCCGCACGCCGGATCCCGATCAGCGACTCCATCATCACGCGGTCGCCATCGATCCACCCACGCTCCGCCGCCGCCTTGATCATCGCGAACTCGCCGCTCACCTGATACGCGCCCGTTGGATAGCCGGTCTCGGTCTTCACGCGGTGGATGATGTCGAGATACGGCCCCGCCGGCTTCACCATCACCAGGTAGGCCCCTTCATCGATGTCGAGCCAGACCTCGCGCATCGCCTCATCCGAATTGGCCGCGTCCATCTGGTAGCCGCGCCGATCCCCGCTCTTGGGCGTGCTCTCGGCCGCCTCGCGAAATGGCCCGTAGTAGCCGGACGCGTACTTCGCGGCATACGACAGAATGGGCAGTTGCTCGAACCCCTCACCGTCGAGCGCGTCGCGGATGGCGCGCACGCGACCATCCATCATGTCACTCGGCGCCACGATGTCCGCGCCGGCGCGCGCGTGCGCGACGGCTTCCTTGGCGAGCAGCTCGAGCGACGCGTCGTTGTCCACCTCCCCCTCGTGCAGCAACCCGCAGTGCCCGTGGTCCGTGTACTCGCACATGCAGACGTCGGTGATCACGAGCAGCTGGCTCGTGGCCCGCTTGAGGGCGCGCACCGCCTGCGCCACGGGCCCCGCCTCATCCCACGCGCTCGAGCCGGTCGCGTCCTTGCGTTCCGGAATTCCGAACAGGATGACGCCGCCCACGCCCAGTGACTGCGCGAGCTCGGCGTCCTTCACGCACTCGTCAACCGACGTCTGGAAGACGCCCGGCATCGAACCCACCGGCTCACGCACGCCACTCCCGGGCCGCACGAACAGCGGCCAGATGAGCTGCGCCGGATCGAGGCGCGTCTCCTGCATGAGCGCACGCAACGCCGCCGTACGGCGCATGCGGCGCGGGCGATACTCGGGAAATCGGGACATGGGCATGGTGCGGGAGGGACCCAACGGCGGGCGCGGGAAAGACTATCGCCCGGACCAACCGCCGTCACCCCCGCATCCACGGCACTCGCTGGGGCGGCGACACCGGCCCCTCGCATCCGGAGACCGCTTCCGTGCGCGCCCCGATGCGGCGGCGCGTCACGGAGTCCCGACAGACCGAGCGCTAGAAGAAGCTCTGACGGCGTCCGCCACCGACGTTGGTCAGCGCATCGAGACGCGGATTGACCACGGTGTTGAAGATCGACCCGAAGGTGTACGACATGCCGACGTTCACGAAGAACCGGTAATCGGTCGCCAGTGCCAGCCGACGGACGAGCGCGTCCTGGTCGGACACGCCGGTGCCGACCAGATACAGCTGGTCGCGCACGCGGGAATAGAAGCCGCCAATGTTGAACGCCAACCCGCGCGAGATGCGCAGGTCGGTGCCCAGACCCACGGTCGCCGAGTACTTGGTGACGTCATGCAGGTACTGCTCGCCGCGGAGCGAGGCGTTGACCGACCCCCACGGCTGACGCTGAATCAACGAGGCGATGACCTTGTGCGTGGGGCGCGTCTCGGACATGCGCCCGAAGACCGTGACCCGCTGGTAGTCGAAGTGCGTGACACCGACGCTGTACAGGAAGGTCAGCTGTCGGCTCGTCGCTTCCTTCCATGGGTACACGTTGTATTCGATCGCCGGCCCCACGCGCGCGTACAGTTCCTCGTTCAAGAAGTCCGAGAAGCCGACGTTGAGCAGCATCCCCGTCGACAGGTTGGAACCGAGTGAGCGCACCACCAGGACGTTCGCCTCCGCCCCATCACGGTCGAACCGCGACCGCGTGCCGTCCCGGAGCGTGAACTCCTGCACGTTCACGGATCCTCCCACCGCGATCGAGATCTTCCACAGATCGGACACCCGACTCGCACTGGCAAAGAGGCTGAGGTCGCGCTCCGAAGTGCGGGTCTCCCCGCGGAAGGAGCCGTTGCCTCCGACGCGGAAGAGCCAGAAGTCCCACGGATCCTTGACATTCGTCGGCATCATGCGCCCGGGCTGCGTCGTCGCCCCGCGGAAGGACACGTCGAGCCGCCGGGCCGCGCTGGTGCGGGCGGCATAGCGCGCGAGCCCCAACCGGAAGGTGCGCGCAAGGTCGCGACGGAGCACATCATCGGCGTCGTTCGGCAACGAGACATGCTTGAGCGTGTCGACGCTCCCCTCGAACCGCCGCTGACCGCGCACCGCGATCGTGTACTCCGTGCCGCCGTTTCCGGCGCGCAACGAGGTGACGAGAATGAGCACGTCGGCGTCGAACCGGTCGCGCATCCAGTACGCCCACGGCACCTCGGTGCGCACGAAATCGAAATCGCACCCGCGCTCGCGGCAGTCGAGAAAGACCTTGAGCTGGTCGCTCGAGTCCGTGCGCGCGGTGGCGCGCTCGGGAGCGGCCACAGCGGGAGGCGTCGGGGCCGGGGTCGGCTCCGGCTCCTGCGCAGCAAGCGAGCGGGCACCCAACATCACAACAGCGCACGCGAGCGCGCGCGAGAAAGAGCGAGACATCTGAAAAGGAGATTGGCGAGACGAAGGGCGGGACAATCGAACATCCCGATGCCGAGCACCTCCCATGCGGAGCCGTGCGAGTCGGCGCTTGGCGACCAGCCTTCGGACGCCTGCCCGTATTGGACAGCGCACGCCGACATCCGGTCGCTCGCTTTATCTACGTCTCGCGTCGATCTTTCGTTGCAGGTCGCGCGGAGCGAAGCATCACTATTGTGATATTTACCTGTGGCTGCTCACGTCACACCGTCGTGCGCAGCTCCGCGAGAAGCTCCGCCCCGCCCTGCGCCTGCAGCGTCGCCGCCAGTCGGCGACCCGCGGCCGCCGCATCGCCCGCCCCGACCGGCTCGCTCCCGCGGAGCACCGTCGTGCCGGCCAGATTCGCGATCAGGCCGTGCAGCACCAGGTCATCGTCTGTGCCCATCGACAGCGCCCCGATCGGCACCTGGCAGCCCCCTTCCAACGCCGCCAGAAAGGCGCGCTCCGCGGCGACCGCGCGCGACGTCGACGGATGGTCGAGCGCGCCGAAGATCGCGACGCACGCCGCGTCATCGGCGCGGACCTGAATCGCGATTGCGCCCTGCCCCGCCGCCGGCAGCCACCGCGGCGCGTCGAGATACTCCACGATGCGCGTGCCAAGACCGAGGCGCCGAAGCCCCGCCGCGGCGAGGAACGCGGCATCCACCTGATGCTCATCGATCTTCTTGAGCCGCGTGCCCACATTGCCGCGCAGTTCCACCGGCACGAGGTCAGGCCGGAGCGCCGACAGCTGCGCCTTGCGCCGCAAACTCGATGAGCCGACGCGCGCACCGTGGGGCAACGTCATCAGCGTGTAGCGCGGCGAATCGGTGGGAAGCACCAGCGCGTCACGCGGATCCTCCCGCGTCAGGAGCGCCACGATCGCGAGCCCGTCAGGCGACGCCGTCGGCAGGTCCTTGAGCGAGTGCACCGCGCAGTCCGTGCGCCCCGCCAGCAGATCGTCCTCGAGCTCCTTCGTGAAGAGCCCCTTTTCGCCGATCTTCGACAGCGGCTTGTCGAGCACCTTGTCGCCCACGGTCGTGTAGGTGATCAGCTCGGCATGCACGCCACGCGCCGCCAGCAGTCCCTGCACCTGCTCCGCCTGCGCCAGCGCCAACGCGGATGACCGCGTGCCGATGCGCACCGTCGTGCCCCCTGCGCCGCTCATGCGCGCACCGCCTGTGCGCTCCACCGTTCGATCGCCGCCACCAGCCCCTCCGCCGAGTGTGGGTCTGCCTCGCAGGCTACCGCGAGTCCCAAGTCCTTCGCTGCCGCCGTCGTCACCGGTCCCACGCTCGCAACCGGTAGCTGCACTCCCATGGCCTCCGAACGTGCAAAGGCCGCTGCCACGCCGCGCGCAATGCTGGGTGCCGTCACCGTGACCAGGTCGACGGCGCGCTGCCCCACGAGCACAGCCAGCCGTTGCTCGGCGTCGTTGTCAGGCAGCGAACGATACACGGTGCACACGGTCACGTCAGCACCGGCATCGCGCAGCATGACCGTCAGCGTGTCGCGCGCACCGGCCGCTGCCGGAAAGAGGACCCGCGTGCCTCGCGCGAGGCCGCGCTGCAACAAGGCTGCCGCGAGTCCCTCAGCGTCCTGCTGCGCCGGCACCAGCTCCACGCTCACCCCCAGCGCGTCGAGCGCCCGCGCCGTGCCCTCACCGACCGCCGCCACGGCAACGCCGGCCGCCGTCAACCGCTCGGCGAGCGCGGAGGTGGTCCGCCAACCCGACGTGATCTCGCCGCGCGCCGACACACGATCGGCCACCACCCGCACGCTGTTCGCGCTGGTCAGGCAGAGCCACGCGGTGCCGTCGAGCGCATCGAGCGCGACGTCGAGCGCCGAGGGGTCGAGCGCCTCGATGCGCGTGAGCGGCACGGTGTCGATCCAGGCGCCACGCTGCGCCAACCGCGCGGCGAGACCCGAGGCGTCGTCGGGGCGCGTGACAACCACGCGCAGCCCGGCCAGCGGCGCGACGGCGCTCAGCGCGCCTCCGCGCTCCGCTCGGCGAGCAGCCGGGCGCGCACGGCGCGCGCGCGCCAGAAGATCGAGACGATGTACCCGCCGAGCACGACGGCGGTCGCGACGTACGAGATCTCGTAGTAGATGGCGTTGTCAGGCATCAGCCGCGCCCCTCGAGGTGTTCCAGCTCGGCCTGATCCATGGCCAGGCGATAGCGTGCCCGCACGAGCCCCGCAAACAGCAGCAGCATGGCCGACATGCTGAACAGGAAGCTCACCAGCATCTCGCTCGAGAGCGACGGCGACGACGGCTTGAGCACGATCGGCATGGGATGCAGCGTGCGAAACAGGTAGACGCTCAGGTGAATGAACGGCACGAGGAGCCCGGCGAGCACGCCGAGGACCGCCGAGTAGCGGGCACGCTGTTCGGGCTCCTCAACCGCCCCGCGCAAGATCTGGTAGCCGAGGAGGACGAACCAGAGGAAGAGCGACAAGGTCAGGCGCGCGTCCCATGTCCAGAATGCGCCCCAGATCGGACGCCCCCACAACGGGCCGGTGATGAGCACCACCGTCATGAACGCGAGGCCCACCTCGGTCGAGGCTTCGGCCACGCGGTCCAGCCGCTCATCCTTGAGCCAGAGCCAGAGCGCGCTGCACACGAGGACGAGGCCGCATGCGCAGTAGAGCGCGACGAACGCCGACGGGGCGTGGACGTAGAAGATCTTCTGCGCCAATCCCTGCGTGGCGTCGGGCGGCGTGAAGAATGCGGCGCGCACGAGCGCAGCCGCGAAGGCCACCACGCCGAGGACGAGGAGACCGTCGACGGATGGGGTGCGGATCGGTGAGGCCGCGAGCGGCGCCGGCTTGGCGGGAGAGGTCATGGCGGGGTGAAAGCTGACGACCTGCGACTCAGGCGTCGAGGGAGTGCGGGTAGATCCAGGTGCACGCGGCCACGAAGACGAGGTCGTAGGCCGCCAGCAGCTTGAGCCAGCTGGCGGCATCGGCGAGCGGCCGGCCTCCCAGCAACTGCGCGGTCGCCTGCGCGGCGCTCGTCACGATGGGGACAAAGAATGGCAACGCCAACAGCGGGAGGAGAAGTTCCGCCAGCCGCGTGTTGGCCACGACACTCGAGAAGAGCGTGCCGACGGCCACCAGCCCGATGGCGGCGAGGACGGCGATGGCCGCGATCGGCAGCCAGGCGACACCGCCCCCCACGTTGTACAGCAGCACGACCGCGGGCATGGCGACCGCCTGGACCGCGAGGACGAACGCCGTGTTGGCGCCGGCCTTGCCGAGGAAGATCGCTTCGCGCGGAATCGGCGCGGCGAGCAGCGCATCCATCGCGCCATCGGCTCCTTCGACACCGAACGAACGGTGCAGCCCGAGCAACCCGCTGAACGCGAAGGTCACCCAGAGGACCCCGGGCGCGAGGTCGGCCGACGGAATGGCCGTCGGATCCCACGCGAAGTAGAAGATGGACACAGCGAGGAGCGAGAAGACGACCGCGGAAAAGAAGGCGCTTCGCGTCCGGAACTCGATGGCGAGGTCCTTGCGGGCCACCAGCAGCGCGGCCGCGAGCAAATCAGGTGGCACCGACAAGCTCCCGGTAGTCGGCCGCATAGCGCACTGGGTCAAGCGGCGGAGCGGGGTCGTGACGGACCACGCGCCCTGCGTTGAGGATCATGGCGTGATGGGCGAGGGCGAGCCCCTCGCTGACCTGATGCGTGACGAGGACGAGCGCGGTGCCTGCGCTCACGAGCCCGTCGAGCGTCGCCGTGAGGGCCGCCGCACCGGCCGCATCGAGCCCGGTGTACGGCTCGTCGGCCAGCAACACGCGAGGCGCGTGCACGATGGCGCGCGCGATCGCGACGCGCTGCATCAGCCCGCGTGAGAGCGCGCGCACGGCGGTGTCGGCGCGATCGGCGACGCCGAGTCGCTCGAGCGCGGCCATGGCCGCACCGGCCGGGTCGGGAACGCCATAGAGGCGTGCCGTGAAGGTGACGTTCTCGCGTGCCGTGAGGGCGGCGTAGAGCATCACCTGATGGGAGATGAGCCCTGTGAAGGCGCGCGTGGCGATGTCGCCGACGGGCTGGCCGGCGATCTGCACCGTCCCCGCGGTCGCGCGGCGCAGGCCGGCCAGGACGCGCAGCAGCGTCGTCTTCCCGGCCCCGTTCGGACCGAACAGGGCGAGGCACTGGCCGGGCGCGAGAGTGACATCGACCCCCGCCAACGCCGATCGACGTCCGTACCGCACGACAAGCCCGCGTGCCTCGATGGCCGCGGGATCGCGTTCGGTTGTCGGTGGGGCGAGGACTGCCGTTCCCGTCATGCGGGAACGTTACGCGCCTCGCCCCACCCTTGGGAACGGCTCTGCCCCCCGACAGCGCCGACCCAAGGTGTCCCGCAGCGTCAGGTCACGATGCGGAACAAGTAGTCGAGGCGGGTGATGTCCAGCAGGTGGCGGAGTTCCGCAGCCGGCTGCTGGAGGACGGTGCGCATGCCACGTTCGCGCGCCCGCTTCTCAATCAGGACCAGAATGCCGAGCCCGCTCGCGTCGATCGCGACGGTGTGGGCGAGCTCGAGGACAAAGTCGCGCGCCCCGCGCCTCGATGCCTGTTCCAGCGCGGCGAGCGCGACCGTGCGGAACTCTCCGCGCGTCTCCGCCACGAGGCGGAGCGGGCCGGTGAGATGGAAGGCATGAGCGTCGGCCTGGATGAGCATGCAGGGCTCCACGAATGGTGGGGGCGTGCCGGGTAGTGGGATGGCGACTGCCATCGTGGAACTCATCTTGCGAGACTCGTGCCAGTGGAGTTATATGGTGATAAATTGTTGTTATATAACCACTTACGCTGTTTTACCTGTCCGATAGCGGGTCAGAAGCGTGGCGCGAACAGCGCAGTCTGTAGCGTAACGCTATACTGTATCGTTTTTTGATATACAGTTATTGACGGTTGGAAAGTGACAGGACGGGGCGAGCGGGTGACGGGTGGGGGACAAGCAGGTCCTTCGCTTCGCTCAGGACGACAGGGGCGACGCGCCTGCGCACGCCGACACTGCGAAATCGCTGCGCATCGCTCATGTTTTCCCGCATGGAAGAAATCGACGCCCTCCTCACGGAATCCCGGACCTTCCCGCCGCCGCCCGCCTTTGCCGCCGCGGCCCACGTCAGCACGCGCGCGCTCTGGCAACAGGGCGAGGACGACTACGAGGGGTACTGGGCCGAGCAGGCCGCGCACCTCGAGTGGGCGACACCGTGGCAGCGCGTGCTCGATTGGCAGCCGCCCCACGCACAGTGGTTTCTGGGAGGACAGCTCAACGTCGCGGTCAACTGCGTGGACCGTCACGTGCGCGGTCCCAATCGCAACAAGGCCGCGATCGTCTGGGAAGGGGAACCGGGCGATCGCCGCACGCTGACCTACTGGGACCTCTACGTCGAAGTCCGCAAGTTCGCGAACGTCCTGACCTCGCTCGGCGTCGCCAAGGGGGATCGCGTCGGCATCTACTTGCCGCTGATTCCCGAGGCGTCCATCGCGATGCTCGCCTGCGCACGCATCGGGGCCATTCACTCCGTGGTCTTCGGCGGCTTCAGCCCCGAGTCGTTGCGCGACCGGATGAACGATGCCGAGGCCAAGGTGTTGATCACCGCCGACGGCGGCTATCGCCGCGGTCAGGTCGTGCCGCTCAAGCGCAACGCAGACAAGGCGCTCGCCGATGCGCCCACCGTGCAGCACTGTATCGTCGTGCGCCGCCTCGCGGCCGGCATCGTCGACGATTCCTTCTCGCAGATGCAGGAGGGGCGCGACCACTGGTGGCATCGCCTGATGGAGCACGCGCCGAGCGTGCACGAGCCCGCACCGATGGACGCGGAAGATCCGCTGTTCATCCTGTACACCTCGGGCACCACGGGAAAGCCCAAGGGGATCGTCCACACCACCGGCGGCTACCTCACGGGGGTGGCGTCATCGACGCGACTCGTGTTCGACCTCAAGGACGATGATGTCTTCTGGTGCACCGCCGACGTCGGCTGGATCACGGGGCACTCGTATCTCGTGTACGGCCCGCTCGCGAATGGTGCGACCTGCGTGATGTACGAAGGCGCTCCCGACTGGCCCGAGAAGGATCGGTTCTGGGCCCTCTGCGAGAAGCACGGCGTGACGATCCTCTACACCGCGCCGACCGCCATTCGCGCCTTCATGAAGTGGGGGGAGGAGCACCCGAAGCGGCACGACCTGTCGCGACTGCGCCTGCTGGGCTCCGTGGGTGAGCCGATCAACCCCGAGGCCTGGATGTGGTATCACGAGGTGATCGGCGGCGGACGCTGCCCGATCGTCGACACGTGGTGGCAGACGGAAACGGGATCGATCGTGATCTCGCCGCTTCCGGGCGCGACGACGACCAAGCCCGGCTCGGCCACGCAGCCGCTGCCCGGCTATTCCGTGACGCTGCTCGACTCGATGGCGCACGAGATTGGCACCGGTGGCGGGCTGCTCGCGATCACCAAGCCGTGGCCCTCGATGCTGCGCACGCTGTGGGGCGACGACGCGCGCTACGTGAGCACGTACTTCTCCAAGTGGGAGGGGCGGCCCGACCTCTACTTCCCGGGCGACGGCGTCAAGCGCGATGCCGATGGCTACCTGTGGATTCTCGGCCGCGTGGACGACGTGCTCAACGTGAGCGGACACCGGATCGGCACAATGGAGGTCGAGAGCGCGCTGGTCGAGCATCCCGCGGTCGCGGAGGCCGCGGTCGTGGGACGCACCCACGCGCTCAAGGGGCAGGCGATCTGCGCGTTCGTCACCGTGCGCGAGGGGCAGCCGACCTCGCTCGCGCTGCGCGATGAACTGCGCGAGTTCGTGGCGAACAAGATCGGGGCGTTGGCGCGCCCCGACGACATCTTCTTCAGCGCCGACCTGCCGAAGACCCGCTCGGGCAAGATCATGCGACGGCTGCTCCGTGACATTGCCGAAGGGCGCGCGTTGGGTGATACCACCACGCTCGCCGATCCCGCGGTGGTCGCGGGGCTCAAGGCGCAGTACGAGGCGCAGGAGTCGTAGCGAGTGGCAGCGCCTGCCGTCCCGGCTCGGAGGATGCGGATCGGGATCGTCACCGCCTGGTTCCCGCGCGGGGCCGCGTACGTCTCGCGGCAGTATGCGCAGACGCTCGCGGCGGCGCACGAGGTGCGCATCTACGCGCGCGGCGGGCAACGGCCGCCCGCGAGCGAGACGGAGTGGCATGGGCCCGAGGTGCACTGGGCGCGCGCGCCGGTGTTCGACGCAGGTCCTGACTCGATCGACCTGCCCGACTTTGACGCCTGGCTCGTGCGCGAGCGCCTCGACTGGGTGATCTTCACCGACCAGTTCTGGATGGAGCCGGTGTTGACCTGTGCGCAACGCGGCGTGCACGCCGCATCGTGCGTGATCGAGTATCACACCGAGCAGATCCCGCTCTACGACGCGTACGACCTGCTCATCTGCAACTCGCGGCAGCACTACGAGCTCTTTTCGGCCAGACATCCGGGGGCGCGCTACATCCCGTGGGGCACCGATCTCGCGACCTTCTACCCGGCGTCGCTCGAGGCCGTGGAACCGGGCTGGGTCACCTTCGTTCACGCCGCCGGACTCAATGCGCATCGCAAGGGCACGGACCTGGTGATGCAGGCCTTCGCCCAACTGGTCGACGAGGGAGCACGGCGGATCAAGCTGCAGCTGCGATCACAAGGCGCGATTCGCGCGCGTCTGGGCGAACGCGAACTCGCGAGGCTCGAGGCGCTCGGCGTGCTGGTCTATCGCGGGCCCGATGCCCCGGACCCCACCGCACGCGCGCCCGAGCCCGATCGACGCAGCCTGTATGCCCGCGGCGATGTGTACCTGTATCCCTGCCGATTCGATGGCCTCGGGCTGTCGGTGCCGGAGGCCATGGCCTGCGGCCTGGTACCGATCAGCACCGACTATCCCCCGATGAACGAGTTCGTGTTCCCGGGCAGCGGACGGACCGTGGCGATCACGCACACGCACCAGGAGCCACGTGCGCATCATCGCTTCGCGGAGCCTTCGCTGGCCTCGCTCGTCGAGCAGATGCGCGCCTGCGCCGCGGACTTCGACTCCTCGTGGAAGCGACGCGCCCGCGCGGACGCGGAGGCGCATCTCGACTGGGTGCAGAACGCACGCGACTTGCCGGCGCTGTTCGGCGACCGTTCGTATCAGGACCCCGCGGTGCGTGAGCGAGCGCTGGCAGACGTGCGTGCGTTCGAGGCCTCACGGCGCACCAGCCTGCGCGCGCGCGTGGGCCATCGCTGGCCGGAGCTCGTGCGCGGTGGCCGCGCCGTGGCGCGCTGGCTACGCGGTCGCATATAATCCGGCATGGGAGTCCTCGACCGCCTTTTCCCCGACAAGCTCTTCCGGCATCGGCTGTCCGATGCGGCGGAGAAGCGACTCAAATTCGCCGTGGCGCGCGCCGAGGAAGCGATCGTCGAGGTGCACGTGCGCAACGCCCTGCTCTTTGTCGAGACGCTGGCGGGCGAATTGTCGTTCGACCGCGCGATCGACACCTACATCCGGGAAATGGCGATCCCCGAGCCGCTCGCGAGCACCGTGGCGACGCGCACGCTCGTTGGCTTGTCCGAAACGCTGCCACCCGCGCCTGACAGCGCGACCCCTCTGCTCGAGGACCGTCCTCCGCTTCGCCTGGATGATCAGGGGCGCGCGGACGGCGACGGTCCATCGGTGCGCCGCATCGGCTGAGGGTCAACGAACGCGGGGGACGCCACCTGGCGTCCCCCGCGTTCGCATGGCCATCCGGGCGCCGTGCTACTGCGGCTTGCCCGTGTTGGCAGCGCTCGCCTTCTTCTGCTCGGCGAGGATCGCATCGACTTCCTTGCGGATCGCGTCGTACGTGAGGTTGCCGGTCATCAACCGATCGTTGATGTAGAACGTGGGCGTGCCATTGACGCGGCGCCGGTCGCCCTCGGCCCGGTTGGCTTCGATCTGCAGCACGAACTCCTGGGAGTCGTAGCATCCTTCCCACTTGGCCATGTCGAGGCCGAGTTCCTTGGCGTACCCCACCATGAACTTGCGCGGATCGGAGGTGGCCTGGGTATTCCACTCGACCTGGCCGTTGAAGACGCGGTCGTGCATGTCCCAGAACTTGCCCTGCGCGTTGGCGCAGGCCGCTGCATGGGACGCGGCCATCGTGTTCTGGTGAATTTGCGTGAGCGGAAAGTCGTAATAGCGGAATGACACGACCCCCGAGTCGACGAGCCGCTTGCGCACGTCGGGCTCGGTGACTGCGGCATAGAGCGCGCACTGCGGACACTCGAAGTCGCCGAACTCGGCAATCTGCACCGGGGCCGTCGGGCTGCCGAGGAGGTAGCCCTCCGCCTTGGTCTGGGCGAGGAGTGCCGGATCGACCTTCCGGGGCGCCGCGGCCGCCTTGGCGCGCGAGGCCATGTACCCGAGGATGCTGGCCCCTCCGAGGAAGATCACGAGCAGCATCGCGTAGAACGCGGGGGACGGGCGGGACTTGGTCTTCGCTACCACTCGGGTCGTTCCTCGTCGTCAGGGGTCCAGCCGGGGGCCTCATACGAACCATCGGTGGTGTGCTGGGCGTCAGCCACGATCCGGCGATTCTCGGCCACTTCGGGGGTGTCGTAGGTAATGCGGACTTCGTAGTGAAACAGTTCGCTCTTGATGTCGCCGACCAGCCGCATGAGTTCCGGCGCCCGGGCAAGCAGCTCGCCCTGGTCACCAAGCTCTCGAATCCGGTCCGCGAGCGCGCGCAACATGCGCTCGAGATTCCGCGCCCGCTCGTCGTCGTAGGTTTGCTCGCCGTCAGCCATGGCTGCCTCCGATGCCCCAACGCTAGCCCGCCGCCGGACGGGCGACAAGTCGCGAGGCGCGCTAGCATTCTCGGTCGTGCACCCCGATCGCTTGCGCATCAACGTGGGGCCCGGCGCTCTCGCCGTGACGCGCTACGGACACGCCGACCGCGCCCTGGTCCTGCTCCACGGCTTTCCGCTGTCGTCGTTCACGTGGCGGGACGTCGCACCGGCGTTGGTGCGCGCCGGCTGGATGGTGATCTGTCCCGACCTGCTCGGGCACGGGGAGTCCGACCGTCCGCTGGACGCACCGATCGGGCCGATTGCACAAGCGCGCTGGATCCGCGAGTTGTTGGCAGCTCTGGGGGTCACGCGCGCGGCCGTCGTGGGGCACGATCTCGGGGCGCTGGTGGCCTGCGCACTGGCGGCTGAGTCGCCGGCGTTGGTGTCGGCGCTGGTGCTGGTGTCCCCGCTCGCCCCCGAGTCGATGCCCCCCGCCGATGTGCGGGCGCTGCAGCGCGACACGGGCCGGATTGCGGTCCGCCTCGCGGGAGAGCTGCTTGGCGCCGCCGAGCTGTTGGATCCGCTGCTCCGGGCGCGGGCGCTCGATCCTGACGCGCTCGACGCCCGGGTGGTGGCCCGCGCGACGGCCCCGTTTGTCGGGCGGGAGGGGGTGCGGCAGCTGCTTGCGCTGGCACGATCGCTCGAGCCGGGGGACGAGCCTGCGATCGACCTCGCGATGGTGCGCCCACCCACGCTGGTCTGCCTTGGCGCGGGCGAGGTCGGCCCAGTCGAGCGCTTTGCGGCGGGGCTGGCCGGGGCACAGGTCGAGCGGCTGCCTGGCGCGTCGGCGCTCTCACCCGAGGAAGCGCCCGGCGCTCTGGCAGGCCTGATCGTGACCTTTCTGTCCGGGAACGTGACAGGGAGGGGCTGAGTTCAGACCACTTGGGGTGTTGCGTGCCAACGCGTCAACGTTCGGTTCCATGCGCGCGTACGATTGTTTAGATTCTCATAGCTGTACCTTACTTATTTCCCAGGAGCTGCATGGCCAGGCAGAAGTCCCGTCCGCGTCCCGAGTCGACGAGCCCTACGCCCTTCGATCAGGCGCGAGACGAAATGTTCCAGCACATCATGCGGTGCGAAGTGATCGG
>JANMLN010000167.1:0-16396 GCA_031372565.1 Gemmatimonadota bacterium
GGTGACCCAGCGAGCGTACAGATTGGCCGCGTACGACAGCAGGAGCCGAGTCATGGGCCAGTTGACGACCGTCACCTTCCCCTGCCGGTAGCGCGACCCGAGCACCAGGTCGGCCCCCGTTTCCGTGAATGCATCAAGGAACTTGGGCAGGTGGTTCGGGTCGTGCGAGAAGTCGCAGTCCATCTCGTAGACGTGCGTGTAGTCCCGCGCGAGTGCCCAGGCGAAGCCGTTCAGGTACGCGGTCCCCAGCCCCATCTTTTGCGCGCGATGCAGCACGTGGACGCGGGCATCACGCGCCGCTGCGGCGTCGGCGAGCTGACCGGTTCCATCGGGCGATCCATCGTCGACGACCAGGAGCTCGAAGCTCGGTCCCTGGACGAGGACCCACTCGATCATCTTCGGGAGATTTTCGCGCTCGTTATACGTCGGAACGATGACGAGCGCCTTGATCGCGCCGTTCTCAGCCACGCGCGGCGCTCCGACGGTCGGCCAGCGCTCCGCCCACCAGCCAGACCAATCCCAGCAGCAGTCCGACCATCGCCAGCTGCTTGCCAGTGGCCACCGCATCGCTCTTGAAGGTGAGCTCCACCTTGGTCGCTCCGGCCGTCAGCGGCACGCCAATGAGCGAGACGTCCGCGCGCGCGGTCATCGCGGGCTTTCCATCGATCGTCGCGCGCCAGCCCGGGTAGAAGTTCTCGCTGACCATCAGGGCGCTTCCGGCGGGTGCCGGCGCGGAGAGCGTGAGCGAGATCCTCCCCGGCTCCCACGTGGTCGCAGCCACCGTGATCGGCAGCGGCTGCGGCAGCGAACTGAGCGCTGCGCTCGGCACCGATGCCGCACTGTCGAACACGGCGACGGTCCGCACGTCGAAGCGCGGGTCGAGCACCGTGTTGAGCGCCTGTTCATCGCTGGCGCGCACCATGGCGGTGGTCACCCACGCGGAGGGATTGTTGCCTGGCATGCGCCACAGATACACCATGGAACCCGCGGCGTTGCGCACAGGGCCGGCGACGAGCGTCATGCCGGGAAACACCGGCTTGCTCGCGCTCGTCAGCAGGAAGCGCACATTCGCCAGCGCCCAGAAGTTCGGATTCGCCACCTGCTTCAGGCCGTCGTCCGCACCATACAGCTTCTGGTAGCGGCCGAGTTCGTTGCCGTGGTAACCGAGTACCGATCGGATCCCGTGGCTCATGAGCGCATCGCCCCGCAGGAAGGGATCCCGCGGCGCGGCCCCTTCGCCGAGGTTGAGCGCCAGCACGCGTGCAGGCTCCTTCTGCGCCTTGAGATAGTCCACGGCGGGATCGCTGGCATACAGCACGCTCGCGCGATCGCTGAAGGTCCAGTAGTGGCGTTCGACACTCCACAGGTCCGTCACGACGAGCAGTGCCAGCGCCGCCGTGGCAAGGCGCGGCGCGAGCGCGCCACGAGCGACCGCCACACCGAAGCCGAGCACGACGCCGAGGAAGGCCATCATGCGGACGCCGCCCATCATGAGCGCGCCAGCATTGTCCTGGATGTTCTCCAACCGTTGGCCACCCGTGAGCGAATTGCCGAAGTTGGCGAGGCCGCCAGAGGCCGCGAGCAGCAGCACCACACCACCGGCGATGCTCCAACTGACCGCCCATCGCGTGCTCGCCTGCTTCAACAAGAGGCGCTCGGCGCCAAGCGCCGCAAGCGCTGATGCCGCGAATGCCGACACGAAGATGATCGTACTCGGGGCGCGGAAGAACTTGGTGCCCGGCACGATGGCGTAGATGACGTGATACAGCGGCGTGTATCCCCCCAGCGCCCACAGCACGCTCACGAGCAGCAACCCGGTCAGATACCACGTGAGGGAGCGGCGCACCTCGCGGCCGTAGGCGAGCCCCGCGAGCGCGAGTACCACGATGCCCAGGTATTCGCTGTGGAAATGAATGCCGTTGCGACCCCAGTAGTTGTCCAGGATACCGCTGAACTGCGGCAGCGCCGTGTTGATCAGCTCTTCGGGCGGAAACGAATACGAAATCGCGTGGTCATATCCGCTGCTGACGCCGCCGGCCGCGCGCGGCGACCAGCTCACGTACTCCTTGACCGGCCAGAACTGCACCATCCCGATCAGCGCGCCGACGGCGGCGGCACCGATTCCCTTGGCCACGTCGAACCACGCGGTGCGCGCGTCGAGGCGCACCCCGGCCGCGTCGCGGGCGCGCAGCAGGTAGATGCCATACGACGCTCCGGCCAGCAGCAGGTATTCGAGGAGCTGCGGATGCGGCGAGAGCACGCCCAGCCCGATCACCAGCGCGAGCGCGCCCCAACTCCACTGCTTGCGATCCCGGATGGCGAGGTGCAGCAGCAGGAGCACCACCGGCAACAGCGCCGAGACGAACAGCTTGCCGTCGTGGCCCGGCGAGGCGTAGCTCGCGATCGGGCCGCTCATGAGATAGGCGAGGCCACCGATCAGCGCACCGCCGAAGCCGACCCCCGCGACGCGCAGGAAGCCGTACGTGGCCATGCCCGCAAGCCAGAGGTGGAGCACGAACCCCCACGTCATCGCGATGTCGGTCGGCATGATCATCCGCAGCAGGAACGTCGGATAGAAAATGTCGCCGTGCATGGCGGCCACGTACGGCATGCCGCCGAACAGGTACGGATTCCACTCGGGGAACCCCTGCCCCGCCTTGAGGCTCGCCGCCGCGAAGTCGCGGAACGCGTACCCCGCGATGTACTGGTCGCTCCGCGAGTTCACCAGGAACTTGCCGAGCAGCGCTGGCCACCCGAGCGTCAGCGTGGTCAGGGCATAGGTGAGCGCCGCCCACCAGCCATGGCCACGGAGCGGCGTCGCCGACGGCGTCGCGTTGGATTCGGACATCAACGAGGGGTCGGGGCCGCCGGCGGGCGGCGAAACAGGAACAGGAGGCCCGGCACGACCTCGATGACGGTAATCCAGAGTCGCGAGAGCACCGCCAGAACGGCGGCTTCGGTCGCACCGGCGAGGTGGAGCTGCGTCATCGTCGTGACCAGCATCGCCTCGCGGAACACGAGCCCACCGGGCGCGAACAGCATAAGGTAACCGAACAGGTACGACGCAGTGTAGACGGCGATGGCCGCGAGCGGCCCCATCGTGACGGTGCTGCGACCGAGTGCCCCGGCGAGTGCCCAGAACCCGAGGCCATACAGCACCCACCCGACGGTGCATCCGGCAAAGGCCAGCGCAATCGACGCGCCAGGCACCCGCATGGCGGGATCAGCGCGGCCGGTGACGCGCGCCGCGACGCTGACCAGCCGCGGAATCACGAAGGGGCTCGCGCCGAGCGCGATGGCAATCACCAGCGCACCGATCCACACGCCACGCACGTCCATCCCGGAGGCGCCGAGCACGTTGATGCCCCCCGCCGCGGCTGCCACCACGACCGCACCGCCCGCCACGAGATTCACGAGATTGACCACGATGCTTGCGCCCGTCGCAGCCACGCCGGACACGCCCGCCCGCTCGGCGAGCCCGGCCATCGCGCCGACCTGCCACACCTTGCCGGGAATCCAGCGGCCCAGGTTGGACACGAACCAGATGTGGGCGGCATCCAGCGGGGCAAGTGCCCCGCCCCACGCCCCAAGGACGCGGCGCCAGGTCTCGATGAGCACGGCGAAGGCAATGAGCACCGCCGGCGCCGACAGGAGGCATGCCGCGATGATCGCGTCACGGGTGAGTGCCACCCCCGACCAGTCCACGCGTCCCCAGTCAGCGCGCACCCGTTGCCACGCGAAGCCGATGGCCAGCGCGCCGATGACGAGTTGTGCCGCAAAGAGCCAGCCGCGCCGCGCGCGGGGCGCGATCTGTTCAGCCATGACGTCGCCGGTGCGCGGCCATCGCTTCGGCGTAGATCGCACGATACCGCGCGGCCACGGCCTCGGGCGCAAAGCGCGCGAGCGTCTCGAGACGGGCGCGCGCGCCGAGGATGTGCGCTTGCTCCGGATGGTCGAGGAGATCGGTCAGTTCGGCGCCGAGTCGTCGCTGGTCGTTGAGCGGCACCAGCCGTCCGGTCTCGCCGTGCAAGATCACGTCCGGGAGTCCGCCGGAGCGGTAGCCGACCACGGGTGTTTCAGACAGCGCCGCCTCGACGGCCACGAGCCCCAGTCCTTCCTCGTGCGAGGGCATCAGGACGACGCGCGCGCGACGATATAGCGGTGGCAGCGCGTCGGTCGCGAGCGCACCATGAAAGGTCACGCGGCCGGCAAGGCCGAGCTGCTCGGCGGTGGCCCGCGCCTCTGTCTCGAGTGGGCCGCCCCCGACGATATCAGCCGTTGTCTCGGAGCCGCTCGCGGCAATCGCGGTGAGGGCATCGATGATCCCCTTCTGCTGTGAGAGGCGCCCCACGAAGAGCACATGTCGCGCCTGTCGTTCGCCGGCAGCCGCAGCGCCGAACGCGGTGACATCAACCGGCATGGGCGCAACGTCGCAGTAGATGCCGGGGGCGATCGCGGCCGCCTGCTGCGAGAGCCAGGTGGACACGGCGGTGATGCCGTCGGCCGACTCGAGCACGCGTCGCATCAGTCTGCGAGCGGGGGCGGAACCCGCCGCCAATCGGACGTCGCTGCCGTGCATGGTCACCACGAACGGCACCTTGCCTGCTGCGCCGCGTGCCTGAAGTCCGCTCGGAAACCACCAGTGCGCATGCACGATGGCGGGATTGATCCGTCGGCGGAGTTGGGCCGCCGCGCGCGCCCCTGCAGCCAGCAGACCCGCCATGGCGAGCTTCCCACCGATGGATGCCCGGACGGCTTCGGCCATCGTCCCCGTGTAGGCGAGCGTCTCCATCGCCTCGGGGGCGTACCGGAAGCGATGCACCGGCACGCCCTCGATCTCGTCGCGTTCCGCAAGGCCGGGCGCGCTCGGCGCCAGCACGTGGACGCGCATCCCCGTGGCCTGGAGCGCGACGGCAAGGCGCAGGATGAACGCACCAGCGGCGTCCCCGACGCGGCGCGGGTAGCTGTGGGTGACGAAGAGGACGTCCACTGGACGCGTGATCAGTCGCGCGCGCGCATTCCGTCGAGCTCGCGTCGCAGTTCGCGCAACTCCGCGCGCTGCTGCGCGATCTGCTCACCGAGCAGGCCGGTCGCGAAGAGCACGCTGCCGAGCACGAGGCAGGTCTCGATGAGCGTGAGCAGCGGCCGGAATCCGACCCCGGCAAAGATGCGGATGGCGACGGCGACGACACCGGTGAGGAAGCCGACGGCGAAGAGGCCCGCGCCCAGCATGCCGAACAGCAGCAGCGGCTTCTTGCCGAAGCGCAGTTCGAACCAGACCGCCAACATGTCGAGCACCCCGACGGGAATGCGCGAGAGGCCGAACTTGCTCTTCCCCGCCCGGCGCGGATGCAGCGCGACCGGGATTTCCGTCACCGTGAACCCCTGCGCCGCGGCGACCACGATCATGTACCGGTGCCAGTCGGGCCGCCCCGGCAGTGCGTCCATGATCTCGCGTCGGTAGGCCTTCACGCTGTTGAGGTCGCGCACGGGCACCTTGAACAGGGTGCGCGAGAGTGCGTTGTAGATGCCGGAGACGAACGCCTTGTCGTACTCGCCCATCTTGAATCCCGTGACCATGTCGGCCGTGCCCGCGAGAATCGGGGCCGTGAGCCGGGGAATGTCGGCCGGAAGGAACTGCAAGTCGGCGGGATAGAACACGAGCACGTTACCATGCGAGTTGAGCCAGCCGGTCCGCAGCGCCTCGGCGATGCCGCGCTGGTTGCGATGGCGCCCGGTGCGCAGGAACGGATACTGCGCCTTGAGGCGCTCGAGCTCGGCCCAGGAGTCGTCGGTCGACCCATCGTCGACCACGACCACCTCGAAGCCGGTGTCCGGGTGCGCGGCAAACGCCTCGGCGCTCAGGCGCATGAACTCCTTCAGGTTCTCCGCCTCGTCCTTGGCCGGCACGAGGACGCTGACATCCACGGTCATACGCGCTTCCGCATCCGGGCAGAGAGGACACCGAGCTGGTCGCGGTACTTGGCGACCGTCCGGCGCGCGATCACGACGCCGGCCTTCCGCAGAATGTTCACGATCGCCTGGTCCGTGAGCGGTCGCTTCGGGTCCTCGACCTCGACCATCTTGGCGATCTGGTCCTTGATGCCGCGCGCCGACACGTCGTCGCCGTCCGTGGTGGCGAGGCCCGAGGAGAAGAAGTACTTGAGTGGCAGGACGCCACGCGGCGTCTGCACGAACTTCTCGTTGGTCACGCGACTCACCGTACTCTCGTGCATGCCGATCACGTCCGCGACCTCGCGGAGCGTCAGCGGCTTGAGGAACTGCACGCCGCGTTCGAAGTAGTCGTGCTGCCGCTCGACGATGTAGTGCATGACCTTCAGCATGGTCTGTCGACGCTGCTCGATGGCCTGGATCATCCAGTGGGCCGAGTTGATGCGACTCGCGATGAATTCCTTGGAATCGGCATCGAACTTCTTCTTGTCACGGGCGATGTCCTGATACGACTTCGACAGCTTGAGCCGCGGCAGGTTGGCATCGTTCAGGAAGATGTGATACTGCCCGTCGATCTTCTCGATCACGAGATCCGGAATGATGTAGTTGTCGCTCGCACCCGAGAAGCGCAGCCCCGGCTTCGGGTCGAGCTTCGCGATCTCGTCGGCGGCGACCTGCACCTCGAGCGCCGGCAGCCCGAGCCGCCGGCAGATCTCGCCCCACCGGTGCGCGATCAGCTCGTCGAAGCACTCCGCCACCAGTCGCCAGGTCACGCTGCCTTCGCGGCCGAGGTCCTTGAGCTGGAGCAGGAGACATTCGCGCAACGACCGCGCGCCCACCCCTGCCGGGTCGAGTGCCTGCACAGTCTGCAGCATCGCCTCGCCTTCTTCCATCGTCACCATCGGCAGGCCCTCGAGCGAGAGCCCGTTCGCCTCGGCCGCCCGGACCACTTCCGCGTTCAATCCCTCGACGATCTCCTCGAGCGGGAGGGCGAGGTACCCGTCATCGTTGATGTTGCCGGCGATCTCGGCCACGAGCCGCATCTCGCGCGGCGTGAGCGCGAGCAACTGGAGCTGCTCGTCGAGGTGGTCGCCCAGATCGTGACGCTCCACCGTGATGGGTTCGAAGTATTCGCGCTGATCGCGCTCCTCGCGCGGACGCTCCTCGTCGAAGCCCTCCTGCAGCACCTCTTCCCAGTCCATCCCGTCATCGCCGGTGGACGTCTCCTGGGCTTCTGGTACCTCGGGCTGGTCACCCACCGGCACCTCGATCTCGGATCCGGGTTCGACCTCCGTCTCTTCATCGTCGTCCTCGACCATCTCGAGGAACGGGTTGTTCAGCAGCTCCTGCTTGAGGTGCTGCTGGAGGTCGAGCAGCGGCATGTACAGCAGATCCATCGCCTGATACAGGCGAGGATTGATCTTGAGCTCCTGACGCAGCGAGCCGGTCTGTTGCAGCCCCTGCTTCATGATGAGCCGCCGGCGCCGTCGGGGGGTGTTTCGGGCGGACCGGCCGCGAGCAAGAGCTCGGCGCCCTCGGCGTCGACGGCGACGGGGGCCGTCTGCTCGGCTGGCGCGCGCTCGGCGAACGCTCCTGGGGCGGCCGCCGAGCGCACGGGCGCAGCGCCGCCGAACCGCGCCCGCAGTCGCTCCGTGAGCGTGGGCCCGAGGTAGAGTTCTGCCGCCTGGTCGTTGAACACCAGTTGCTGCACCGTTCCCGACACGGTCACGCGTCCATCAAACATGATGTACGCCCGGTCCACGATGTCCAACGTCTGTTCCACGTTGTGGTCCGAAATGAGGACGCCGATGCCGCGATGGCGGAGGCCGGCCACGATCTGCTGGATATCGTGCACCGCAATCGGGTCGACACCCGCAAACGGTTCATCGAGCATCATGAACTTCGGTTCGGTGACCAAGGCGCGCGTGATCTCGAGGCGACGCCGTTCGCCGCCGGATAACGCGTATGCCTTGCTCTTGCGCAGGTGACGGATGCTGAGTTCGTCGAGCAACTTCTCGAGCCGCGCCGTGCGCTCGTGCGACGTGAGCTTGAGCGTCTCGAGGATGGCCATGATGTTCTCTTCCACCGACAACTTGCGGAAGATCGACGGTTCCTGCGAGAGGTACCCGATGCCGAGGCGGGCGCGCTTGTACATCGGGGTCGACGTGATCCGCACGCCGTCGAGGAGGATCTCCCCGGACACGGGCGGGATCAGCCCCACGATCATGTAGAAGCTGGTCGTCTTGCCCGCGCCGTTCGGACCGAGCAGCCCGACGATCTCCCCCTGGCGCACCTCGACCGAGACGTCGTTCACCACGCGTCGCTTGCGGTACACCTTCACGAGGTTGCGCGCCTCGAGCTTGCTGCCGCGTCCCTCGAGCGGCGCCGACACCGGCTCCACCACCGGCTGCTCGCCCGTCTCGCGCGCAATCGCGGCGGCGAACTCCTCGCGCGCCTCGCGCACCTCCTCCCAGAGCACGGTCGAGAGGCGCAACATCGCATCCGGCTTGGTGAGCGTGGCGAGGTCGTCCGCCAGCGCGCCCTCTGCCACGAGGCGGGGAAACACCGAGGCCGCCAGATGCGCACGCACTTCGTCGAGCGAGAGGCGCCCCGCCTCGCGCTCCACATCGCGCCCTTCGGCGCGCATCGCGGCGAGGTGCTCGTCGCGGTAGCGCACGGCCGCATCGTTGAAGGGCACGGCCCCGTGCTCGTCCGCGGCGAGGATCACGGCGCGCAACGCGTGCAGCAGCGACCGGTCGGCGGCGGCCAGCTGTCCGAGGTGATCGCGCAGCGCACTCATGCCTCACCTCGCTCGGACGGCTTGGCGACCGGCGGTGCCGTGCGCACCGGAGGCTTGCCCGGAACCGCCGGTGCGGTTGTCGTCTTGCCTCCGGGAACGGACTTGCCGGGCTCGGCTGGCTTTCCAGCGGCCTTCTCCGCCGCCGCCTTCGCGGCCGCCTTGGCCGCCACCGTGTCGGTCGCCGGCTCCATGTACAGTCCGACGGCCTTCTCGTCCACGTCCACCGTCTTCACGCCGGTCGTGTCGAAGAGCACCGTGATCAATCGCCCGCGCACGTAGTTGATGGCCGGACGCTCGCGGTCGCCGGTGCTCGACTGCACCTGATAGTACGACTTGGCCGACCCGGTGGCCACGATCTGCTTCACGCGGGGCTTGCCGGCCGTGTCGGCGGTGGCGGCGGTATCGATGGTGGACACGAGGGTATCGCCGCGTATCCAGTCGCGCTCCTTGGACACGATGCGCGTCGAGTCCACATCGCTCTCCGCGAGTGCGCCGCGCAACAGGCGCACCTCACGGATCCGCTGCTTCGGCATGAGGGCGTCGAGCGAGTCGGCGGTCATCCGGCGCCCCGTCGAGAGGACGAGGGCGCGCTGCTTGCCCCACGCACGCGCGCGCTCGATCCGGCTGGAGTCGACGTCCATCACGATCGTGTCGGAGGCCACGTCCATGTCGTCGGAGATGGCGTGCGCGGATCCCTTCGCGACCACGCGCCGCAACACCTTCTCCTTCGAGAAGAGATCCATGACGAGGCTCTCGAGCGTGAACGGCCGTTCGCCCTTTCCACGGACCACGGCGCTGCCGATCAACTGCGCGAAGCCGGCGCCAGCGTCGAGGTTTGCCGAATCGGATGTGGAGACGAGGTCCGTGCGCGTGATCTTCACCCGGCCTCCGAGGAACACGAGCGAATCATTCTGCGTGACCGTGCGGTCCGCCTCGACCAGCACCGTGTCGGCCGGACTTCCCTTCTTGGCCGACGTGTCCTTCTGCACGAGCCTGGTCTCGGAGCGCTGGGGCGACCACATGCGCGACTCCTTTCTCACGGCCGGTACGGCGCGGAAGTATTCGACGATCGGACCGCGCGTGACGGTGCCGCTCGGGAGCGTCACGACCACGTTGCCCTCGGCCAGCAGGCGCTCCTCGCGCAGATAGTAGGTGAGCCGCTGCGAGGTCACGCGCGCGCGCGGCTCGCGATAGCGCACGTTCCCGATCAGGATGAACAGCTTGCTCTCTTCGTACGACTCGGCGCTGTCGGCTTCGAGCGTGACGTCCTGACCGTCGCACACGGCCCGGAACCCGCGACTGATGAAGGTGTGGTACCAGCCTCCCTGCACCTGCATCAGGTTGGTCTTGGTTTGCCCCGTGCCGAAGAAGCTCAGCGAACAACGACCGCCCGGCACCTGGGCCCGCGCCGGCGACGTTGTGGCCGTCAGCACGAGGCCTGCGATGGCGCCCACCAAGAGCCGTGACATCACGCGACGACTCACGGGCGGCTCCGCGGCAGCTTGAAGGCGCCCGTTCCGGGGCGGCCCGCAACTCCGGGCTTGGGCGCTGCGACCGCAGGAGAGGCGGCCGGACTCGCGTTGGCTCCCGCCGCCGGCGCAGCCGCCCCACTCGGCGGCGGGCTACCCGGCGAGGCGCCGCCATCACGGATCACGCCGGCCGAGCCCTGCGTCGCGCGCAGCACCTGCACGTTCCGCATGTCCGGATCCGAAATGAACCCGACCCCCTCGAGCCGCCGGCCGCCGGGCTGCGTCATGGTGAACGCCGAATCGCCCGAGATCTGGTTGCCGTTCTGGTCGTAGCGCAGCTGGATCGTCTGCAGGCGGCGCCCATCGCGCGCGACCACGTCCACGTCACCGCGCGCCTCCATCTTGGCCAGTCGCGTGTTGTACGTGCCCTGCCGCGACGTCAGCACCGTACTGCGCTCCCCTTCCTTGTTGTGGAAGTGGGTCTTCACGCCGCGCATCTCGATCCGTGTGTTCTCGTCGAAGAAGAGCGCGGTGTCGGCAAACAGCTCGGCCCGGATCGCGCCATCGTGCGTGATCAGTGATCGGGCGTTGAACATGACTTGGTCGGCCGAATCGGCGGCGGTCACGCGGTTGCGCACCGCGACCGAGTCGTTCGGCTTGCAGCCGATGGTGAGCGCGAGCACCAGGATCAGGCGGCGCATCAGACCGCTCCCGCGCGCATGAGGTCGTGCAGGTGCACCACCCCGACCAGCGCACCGCCGGCATCGACGACCGGGAGGGCCATGATGCCGTGCTGTTCCATGCGGTGCACGGCAGCGCTGCCCAGCTCGGTCGCGCGCGCCACCTTCGGCGTTCGCGTCATCACGTCTGCCACGGGAATGGCGAGCACATCGGCGCGCTTCTCCATGAGGCGAGACAAGTCGCCCGCGGTCACGAGGCCCTGCACCTCGCGCGATGGACCGGTCACGATCGCGATCCCGCGACGTTCGGCGAGTCGCATGACCGCTTCGCGCATCGTCGCCGAGGCGTCCAGCACCGGAAGATCGGCGGACTCCATCACGTCCGCGACGGTGAGCAGCAGCTTCCGGCCGAGCGCACCACCGGGATGCAGCCGGGCGAAGTCCTCGCGCTGAAATCCCTTCTCCTGCAACAAGGCGACGGCGAGGGCATCGCCGATGGCCAGCGCGGCGGTGGTGCTCGTGGTGGGCGCCAGATCGTGCGGGCAGGCTTCTTCGCGCACGCTGGCGTCGAGACTCGCGTCGGCATGGCGCGCGAGCGAGGAGCCCGGCGCGCCCGTGATCGCGATGACCGGAACCCCGGTGCGCGTGAAGTGCTCCAGCAACGGGAGCAGTTCGACGGTCTCGCCACTCTTGCTCAGCAGCAGGGCCACGTCGTCGGCGCCCACGATCCCCAGGTCACCGTGCAGACTTTCGGTCGGGTGTAGAAAGGTCGCGGGCGTCCCCGTGCTCGTGAGCGTCGCGGCAATCTTGCGTCCGATCAGCCCCGACTTGCCGACGCCCGACACGATCACCCGACCACGCGCGCGCGCCACGAGGGACACCGCGTGCGCGAAGGTGTGGTCCAGACGCGCCTCGACCGTGGCGAGCGCGTCACGCTCGAGCGCGACCACCCGCTTCCCGCGCGCGATGGCGCGTTCGGCGTCCACGCTGGGCTCGGCGCGACTGCTCACGTCGCCCCTTCGGAGCGTTCGGCCACGTAGCGTTCCGTCGCGTTCGCGAACGTTCCCTGCGCGCGAAGCAGCCACTCGCAAAACTCGCGGACCGCGCCGAAGCCGCCCGGCCGTTGCAGTCCAACCAGCGCGATGTTGCGGATCTCCGCGACGGCGTTGGCGACGGCCACGGGCAACCCGACCCGTTGCATGACGGCCATGTCGGGCCAGTCATCGCCCACGAAGGCCACCTGCGGCAACGTCAGAGAAAACTGCGTGCACATCGCCTGCAGCGCCTTGAGCTTCTGCGCGTCATTGTCCTGCGAGAGCGCGTCGACCTTCAGTTCGTCCGCCCGGATGCGCGTGCTCTCGCTCACCCGGCCGGAGATGATGCCGACCTTGATCCCCGTCTTCTGGAGCAGCTTGATGCCGAGTCCGTCCTGGATGTCGAACCGCTTGAACTCGAACGGGGCGCCGTGCAGCTGCCCGATGTTCACGCCACCGTCCGTGAGCACGCCATCGACATCGAACACGACCAGGCGCACGTTGCGGGCGCGCTCGAGGAGCGCCTGCTCCGCCCCGTAGCGCATCTGCGAGGCCCGGATCGCGGCACCGGTCATGCGCGCACCCGCGCCCAGAGGTCCACCGCGCGCAGGATGACGTCGTCGAGTCGGTTGAGCGGAATCATGTTCGGCCCATCGCTCGGCGCGTGATCCGGGTCGGGGTGTGTCTCCATGAACAGTCCGTCCGCGCCCGCGGCCATCGCGGCATAGGTGAGCGGTGGAATGAACTCTCGTGCGCCGCCGCTGGCGCCGCCTTCGCCCTGTCCCGGCCGCTGCACCGAGTGCGTCGCGTCGAACACCACCGGCGCATGCGTCGCCGCACGCATGCGCACGAAGTCGCGCATGTCGACGACGAGATCGCCGTAGCCGAAGAACGTCCCGCGCTCGGTCACGGCCACTTCACTACCCGGGGGCGCGGCCCCCCGCACCTTGTCCACGGCCCCCTTCATCCCTTCGGGATGCATCCACTGTCCCTTCTTCACGTTCACCGGCTTGCCCGTCGCACCGGCCGCCTCGAGCAGGTCCGTCTGCCGACAGAGAAACGCGGGGATCTGCAGCACGTCCACCACCTGAGCCGACGGCGCACACTGCTCCGGCAGGTGCACATCGGTCAGAATCGGCAGCCCGGTGGCGCGTCGCACACGCTCCAGCGCGGCCAGGCCCTCATCGAGGCCGGGGCCACGAAAGGCGCTCGCGTTCGAGCGATTCGCCTTGTCGAAGCTCGCCTTGAAAATGATCCCGCCGGGAATGCGCGGTGCGAGCTTCGCGAGGTGTTCGCCCACGCGCAGCATCAGCGAGTCGTCCTCGACGACGCACGGGCCGGCAATCAGGAAAAACCGGTCGGACGGCAGTCGCATCGACACCTAGTTCGACGCGCCCGTGGACGCGGGCACGTCGGCCAGCTCGGCCGTACGCTGGCGCACGGCGGCGCCAATGAAGCCGGCGAAGAGCGGATGCGGACGATTCGGCCGCGACTGAAGTTCGGGATGGAACTGGCACCCGACGAACCACGGATGGTCCGCCAACTCGATCATCTCGACCAGCTGACCGTCGGGCGAGAGTCCGGAGAGGCGGAGCCCCTTCTCGACGAACTGGTCGCGGTACGCGTTCGCCACTTCGTAGCGATGGCGGTGCCGCTCGCTCACCTCGAGCGAGCCGTACGCTTCCGCCGCCCGGCTCCCCTTGGCCAGCCGACACGGATAGGCACCGAGGCGCATCGTGCCGCCCATGTCGGTGACCTTCTGCTGCGACTCCATGAGCGCCACGACCGGGTGGTTGCACTCCGGCGCGAACTCGCTCGAGTTGGAGTCGTCCAGTCCCGCCACGTCGCGCGCGAACTCGATGATCGCCACCTGCATGCCGAGGCAGATACCGAAGAACGGCAGCCGCGTCTCGCGCGCGGCGCGGATGGCTTGCACCATGCCGTCGATCCCGCGCACGCCGAATCCACCCGGCACGAGCAGCCCGTGGAAGCCCTGCAACATCCGCTGCGCCGTGGCGGGATCGGGAAAGAGGTCGCTCGAGAGCCAGTGCATCTCGACGCCGACATCGTTGGCGATCCCGCCATGGATCAGGGACTCCTGGACGCTCTTGTACGCGTCCACGAGCTGCGTGTACTTGCCGACGACGGCAATCTTCACCTTCCCCTGGCTGGGGCTCGTGATCCGGCTGACCATGGTGCGCCAGGTCGAGAGGTCGGCGGCCGCCGGCACGACCAACCCGAGCTTCTGCACCACCCGCTCATCAAACCCCTGCTCGGCAAACGAGAGCGGGATCTGGTAGATGGTGGGGACGTCGGGACTCTGGATGACGCATCCGAACTCGACGTTGCAGAACAGCGCGATCTTGCGCTTCACGTCGTCGGAGAGGGAGCGCTCGGCGCGGCAGATCAGGATGTCGGGCTGAATGCCGATCTCCATCAGTTTGCGCACGGAATGCTGCGTCGGCTTGGTCTTCACTTCGCCTGCCGCCGCGATGTATGGCACCAGCGTGAGGTGCACGAACAATCCGTTCTCGCGGCCGATCTCCTGACGGAACTGGCGGATCGCCTCGAGGAAGGGCTGCGATTCGATGTCGCCCACCGTGCCGCCGATCTCCACGATCACCACGTCATTGTCAGGCGCGATGCGCTTCATCGCGGCCTTGATCTCGTCGGTGATGTGCGGAATCACCTGCACCGTGGAGCCCAGGTACTCGCCGCGGCGCTCCTTGGTGATCACGTTCAGGTAGATCCGTCCGGTCGTGACGTTGTTCGCCTGCGTCAGCGAGCGGTCGATGAACCGCTCGTAGTGGCCCAGGTCGAGGTCGGTCTCTGCGCCGTCATCGGTGACGAACACCTCGCCGTGCTGGAACGGCGACATCGTCCCCGGGTCGACGTTCAGGTACGGGTCGAACTTGAGCACCGTCACGCGCAGGCCGCGCTCAACGAGGAGTCGACCGAGCGAGGCGGCGGCGATTCCCTTGCCGAGCGACGAGACCACGCCGCCGGTGACGAAGACGAACTTGGTCGGCTGGGGCCGGGTGGGCGTGTTCATCGGGAGCGTCCCTCGGTGGTGGTGGTCCAGCGCGCGTTGGCGCGCGCCAGGTCCTCTTCGGTATCGACGCCGCCCAGCGGCGCGTCGGGCACATCGGCGACGCCCATCGCCCATCCCGCGGCGAGGGGACGAAGCTGTTCGAGCTTCTCGATCTGTTCCAGCGGATGTGGCGGCAACGCGACCCACGCCGCGAGCGCCGCGCGCGTGTACGCGTACACGCCGACGTGTTGGCGGACCTGCCCTTCCAGCGCCGCAGCGTCGCGCGCATCCCGGAGGAACGGAATCGGTGCGCGCGAGAAGTACAGCGCGCGCGCGTCATCGGCCACGACAACCTTCACGACGTCGGGTTGTGCCAACACGCCGGGTGTGGCGCGTGCCGCCGCCGTACCCAGCGGAAACCGACCGCTCGACACGAGGTCGCTGGCTCCCGCGATGGCGGCCCGTTCCACGAACGGTTCGTCGCCCTGCACGTTCACGATGACGTCGTAGTCGGCGTACGCCCGCTGCGCTGCCACTTCGGCAACGCGATCGGTACCCGACGGATGCTCGAGGCGCGTCATGGCGACTTCGGCTCCCGCCTCGCGGCACACGGCGGCAACGTCGGGATGGTCGGTGGCCACAACGATGCGGTCGGCGATGTGCAGTTCCTGCACCCGCTCCCAGACGCGCACGATCAGGGGCTTTCCGCCGAGGAGTCGGAGCGGCTTCTGTGGGAGGCGCGTCGCCGACAGGCGGGCCGGAAGAACGGCCAGCGTGCTCATGGGGTCAGGCCCCGATTCGGATGCTCTGGGCATGCAATTTCCACGCCATTGAATGTAGCAAGACTCGCGGCCAAGCGCCAAGAGTTTGTAAGCTGAACGACGACAAACAGTTACGCGCACTTGACTCTGGCGATTCCGTCGCTGCCGGATGCGCGCGTTCACTCCGCGATGCGTGCAGCCGCGCACCACACGGTAAACTCAGGCTGTGCACTCACTGTCGGGGTCGCAACCGCATCTCGTGCTGGAGCTGCTGGCGTACGCGGTGGCGGCGCGTGTGTACTGGCGTGCGGTCGCGGGGCAGCCGCAGCCGGTCGGAGTCGACCGTTGGCTGCTCTTCGGCGCCACCGTGTTCGGTGCGTCGCTCGGGTCCAAGCTCCTCCACGCCGCCGAGCATCTGCCAACCCTGCTCGAGCGCGGGAGCGTGGTGCTGTGGATGGGTGGCAAGTCCGTGCTGGGAGGTTTTCTGGGCGGAACTGCAGCTGTTGAGGTGGCCAAGCGCGCCATCCGGTGGCCGAACAGTACGGGCGATGCCTGGGTACCAGCACTCACCATCGGGCTGGCCATCGGCCGCCTCGGGTGCCAGCTCTCGGGCACGTGGGACCAGACGTACGGGACGCCGACCGGAACGCGGTGGGGGTGGGACTACGG
>JANMLN010000186.1:0-19061 GCA_031372565.1 Gemmatimonadota bacterium
CCGTCGTCACCGAGCAGATGCGCACGATGTTCGGATGGGATCACAAGAAGCTCGAAGCTGCTGTGAAATCCGTTCCCGCCGGAGCCGACGCGGACCCGCGGACCCGATCATCGAGCATCCGTCCGTGCGTGTCGGGCTGATGCGCATGAAGGCGCTCAACGAAGGGATGCGTGCGCTCGCCATCTGGATCGGCATCACGCTCGACATCGAGGAGAAGCACCCCGATCCCGAGGTGCGCGCGGCGTCACTCGACCTGGTGGCGCTGATGACGCCCGTCATCAAGGCCTTCCTGACGGACATCGGTTTCGAGAACACGAACATCGCGTTGCAGACGCTCGGCGGTCACGGGTATGTGCGCGAGTACGGCATGGAGCAGTTCGTGCGTGATGCGCGCATCGGTCAGATCTACGAAGGGACCAATGCGGTGCAGGCCATGGACCTGATCGGTCGCAAGCTGCCGGAGGGGATGGGGCGCCTGTTGCGACGGTTCTTCCACCCGGTCAACGAGCTGCTCGAACAGTCGATGGCGGACGAGAGCCTCAAGGAGTTCGCCGAGCCGCTGCAGAAGGCGTTCGCCCGCCTGCAGCAGACCACGCAGCTCGTCGCGACCAAGGCAATGGGCAATCCGGAAGAAGCGGGTGCCGCCGCCGAGGACTATCTCGCGATGATGGGCTACGTCGCGGTCGGCTACATGTGGCTGCGCATGATCAAGCTCTCGAAGGAGAAGCTCGCCGCCGGCGCGAATGGCAAGGCGGCCTTCTACGAGACCAAGGTCACGACGGGCCACTTCTACATGGTGAAGGTGCTGCCGCAGGTGCACACGCATGCGGCGCGCATCGCGGCTGGTTCGGCGTCGGTGATGGCGCTGTCCGCCGACGCCTTCTAGTCGTCCGTCGCCCGCCGGGCGACATCGGCGCTGGTGTTGCGCACGATGCGCAATGCCAGCGCCTTTTGCGTGCCGGCAGCGCGCCCGGTCGGGCGCGACGCGTGACGGCGTTGCTGGGCGTGCGTGGACCCTTGCCGTGCGTGCATCCGGAGCGCATCGTCCAGTGCCGTCACCTCCCGTCGACTGGAGCCCCGCCATGCGCCGCCGTCCCCCTGCCGAGCCCTACGCGCGACTGACCACGCCGCTGGTGCGCGACGATGGCGTCCTGCGACCCGCCAGCTGGGACGAAGCCATGGCGCGCGCCGCCGACGGCTTCCGACGCACGATCGACGCGCGTGGCGCGAACGCCGTCGGCATGTTCAGCTGTTCGAAGTCCACCAACGAGGTGAACTTCCTCGCGCAGAAGCTTGCAAGGCAAGTGTTCGGCAACAACAACATCGACAGCTGCAACCGAACGTGACACGCGCCCAGCGTCGTCGGTCTGGCGACGGTGTTCGGAGCGGGCGGCGGCACGAGCTCCTACGAGGAGGTCGAAGACGCCGACGTCGTCTTCCTGTGGGGATCGAACGCGCGCGAGGCGCATCCGATCTGGTTCCATCACCTGCTCAAGGGCATCCGGCATCACGGGACGCGGCTGTACGTGATGGATCCGCGGCGGACCGCGAGCGCCCAGTGGGCCGACCAGTGGGTCGGGCTGCGGGTCGGGTCGGATATCGCCCTCGCGAACGCGATGGCGCGCGAGATCATTCATGCCGGTCTGGCGAATCAGGCCTTCATCGCGAATGCGACGGAGCAGTTCGAGCAATATGCCGGCGCCGTCGAGTCGTACACGCTCGAGTGGGCGGAGCCGGTGACGGGGATTCCCGCGGACGTCATTCGCGAAGCCGCGCACGCCTTCGCCACGGCAGAGCGCGCGATGATCTGCTGGACCCTCGGCATCACCGAGCACCACAACGCCGTGGAGAACGTGCTGGCGCTCATCAACCTCACGCTCCTGTGCGGGCACGTCGGCCGATGGGGCGCGGGGTGCAATCCGCTCCGTGGACAGAACAATGTGCAGGGGGGCGGCGACATGGGGGCGATCCCCAACAAGCTGCCCGGTTTCCAGGACATCGAGATCGATTTCCAGGCGCGCGCCCGCTTCGAGCAGGCGTGGGGACGACCGATCCAGCCGAAGGCCGGGTGGAACCTCACGCAGATGTTCCACGCGATGGAGCGCGGCGCGCTCTCGGCGCTCTACGTGATCGGCGAGAACCCGGCGCAGTCTGATGCCGATGCGCATCGCATCGGGGCGCTGCTCGAGGGACTCGAGCACCTCGTCGTGCAGGAGATCTTCCTCACGAAGACCGCACAGTACGCGCACGTGGTCCTGCCGGCCGCCGCGACCTGGTGCGAGGGCGACGGAACGGTCACCAATAGCGAGCGGCGGGTGCAGCGGGTTCGACACGCGGTCGAGCCGCCTGCCGGCGCACGCGATGAACTCGCGATCCTCACGGAGATGGCGCGCCGCCTCGGGCACGACTGGGGCACGCCCACCGCTGAGTCAGTGTGGAACGAGTTCCGCGTGCTCGCGCCACACTTCGCTGGTGGCATGAGCTACGCCCGGCTCGAAGCGCTTGGTGGCATCCAGTGGCCATGCCCGGACGAGTCGCATCCCGGCACGACCTTTCTGCATGCGCGGCTCTGGGACACGCCGCGCGGCGGGCGCGCGGCACCCTTCTCGATCGTGCATCATGACCCGCCCTGGGAAGCGCGCGATCCGCAGTATCCCTTCCTGCTCACGACGGGACGACGTCTCGAGTCGTACAACACCGGCGTGCAGTCCTCGGGCTACGCGTCACCGCTCCATCGTGGCGAGACGCTCGACATCTCGCCCGAGGACGCCCTGCAGCTCGGGCTGTCCGACGGCGATCTCGTGCGCGTGACCTCACGACGCGGCACGGTGGACGTCCCGTGCCGCATCGACACGGCGCTCCGTGCCAGCCTCGTCTTCATGACGCTGCACTTCCCGGATGATGTTGCCACCAACCTGCTGACCATCGACGTCGCCGATCCGCGTTCGGGCACAGCCGAGTTCAAGGCGTGCGCCGTGCGCGTCGAGCCGATCGGCGTGGGCGCCGTGGCGGGGCGCTGATGGACGTCAAGCTGATGGACGCGCGCGCGACCGACGACGAGCAGCAGGCCGTCGACCGCGTCCTCGGTGCACCGCAGAGTCCGTGGGCGGGTGGCGCGCGCGGTGCGCACCGCGACTTTCACACGGCGACGGGCGGCGCGGCGCGTCGCCTCGAGCGCACGATGCTCTTGCCGGCCCTGCGCGCGCTGCAGGAGCGGGTCGGCTGGATCTCCGAAGGCGGCCTGAACTACGTGTGCGAGCGCCTCGATGTCCCCCCGGCCGAGGCGTGGGGGGTCGCGACGTTCTACGCGCTGCTGAGCACCGCGCCACGGCCTGTGCGCATGCTGCATGTCTGTGATGACATCGGGTGTCGTCAGCGCGGCGCGCGGGATCTGTGCGAGGCGCTGCGATCGTCGCATGGAGAGCCGGTCGTGCATCACGCCGACGGGCATGTCGTGCTCGACGCTGCTCGCCCCGCGTGGATGACCTCGCCCTGTCTCGGGCTCTGCGATCAGGCACCGGCGGCGCTCGTGACCGATGCGGGCACGGTGCCCGACGAGCGGCTGATCGGCCACGTCAGCGTGGAGTCGGCGCGTGGTCTCATGGCGGGCGCGCCGCTGCCCGCACACGCGCCATCGTCGGCGGTGCATCCCGCTGCGGGCGATCCCGCTCGCGTGCTGCTCGCGCGCGTCGGGGTGGTGGATCCGGCGTCGTTGGACGCGTATCGTGCATCGGGCGGCTACACCGCGCTCGCGCGCGCCGTGACGCTCGGTGCGTCGGGCGTGATCGGTGAGGTGGTCCTGTCCCGACTGGCTGGGCGTGGCGGCGCGGCGTTTCCGACGGGCAAGAAGTGGGAGGCGGTTGCCGCACAGTCCGCCGGCATCAAGTATGTGGTGTGCAATGCCGACGAGTCCGAGCCCGGCACGTTCAAGGATCGCGTGCTGCTGAGCGAGGATCCGTTTGCGATCATCGAGGCGATGACGATTGCCGGCTTCGCCACGGGTGCTACGCGCGGGTTCGTGTACATCCGCGGAGAGTATCCGCTGGCTGCCGAGCGGGTGACACGCGCCGTCGACGCGGCGCGCCAGGCCGGCTGTCTCGGCGCCAACGTTGCAGGGCACGGCTTCGCGTTCGATATCGAGGTACGGCGTGGCGCCGGTGCGTACATCTGTGGCGAGGAGACGGCGCTCTTCGAGTCCATTGCCGGCCGACGCGGTGAACCGCGCAGCAAGCCCCCCTTCCCGGTGCACGCCGGGCTCTTCGGCAAGCCGACGGTGGTCAACAACGTCGAGACGTTGGCGAATGTGTTGCCGATCGTGCGCCATGGCGGCGCGGCGTTCGCCTCGGTCGGCAGTGGCATCTCGACGGGCACGCGACTCTGGTGCCTGAGCGGCGCCGTGCAGCGACCGGGGTTGTACGAGGCCCCGATGACGACGACGCTCCACGCGCTCATCGCACGGTCCGGCGGCGTGGCCCCGGGACGCACGCTGCGCGCCGTGCTGCTCGGTGGCGCCGCGTCCACCTTCGTGACACCGGAGCAGCTCGCGATGCCGCTCACGTTCGAAGCGGCGCGCAGTGCGGGTGCGTCGCTCGGCTCCGGTGTGGTGATGGTCTTCGATGATCAGGATGACATGGAGGATCACGTGCTGCGGATTGCGGCCTTCTTCCGCGACGAATCGTGTGGCCAGTGCGTCCCCTGCCGTGTGGGAACGGTACGACAGGAAGAGGCGCTGCACCGCTTGACGCACCGCCGGACCATCGGCTCCGTGGCGGACGAACATGCGCTCCTGGCCGAACTTGGGGCCGCGATGAAGGACGGCTCGATCTGTGGGCTGGGCCAGACGGCGTATGCCGCGGTCGAGTCGGCGATCACGACGCTGGGGCTCTTTGCCGGAGGGCGCGCATGACGCCGCTCGTCCAGCTCACCCGCCCCGACCGGCGACCGCGCACCGCCGTGACCTGCACCGTGAATGGGCGCGACGTCACGGTCCCCGAGGGGACCACGATCCTCGCCGCTGCCGCGACGATCGGCGTGACGATACCGACGTTGTGCTGGCTCGAGACACTCACCCCGGTCAACGCCTGCCGACTGTGCGTGGCGGAGGTGAAGGGCGCGCGCGTGCTCGCGCCAGCCTGCGCGCGCGCCGTCGAACCCGGGATGGAGATCCTGACGGACTCGCCGCGCGTGCACCTGACGCGGAAGCTCGTGCTCGAGCTGCTGGCGTCGAGCGTGGACCTCTCGTGTGCACCCGAGCTGACGTCGCTCATGTCGGCGTACGGCGCGCGCCCTGAACGGTTTGGTCCGAGCGCTCCGGCAGGCGTTCGCCGCGGTGCGGTCACGGGGCATCATGCGCCCCCCGATCCCGCCTGCGCCGCGACGACGCTGGAACCGCCCAGGGTGGACAACGAACTCTACGTACGCGATTACGCCAAGTGCGTTCTCTGCTACAAGTGCGTCGAGGCCTGCGGCACGGACCACCAGAACACCTTCGCCATCGCCGTCGCCGGCCGCGGCTTCGATGCGCACATCTCGACCGAACTCGGCGTGCCGCTCACCGCGTCGGCCTGCGTCTACTGCGGCAACTGCGTTGCCGTCTGCCCCACGGGCGCGCTGATGGCGAAACGCGAGTTCGACTTGCGCGCGGAGGGCCGATGGGATGCTGCCGCGCAGCGCATGACCGATACGATCTGCCCCTACTGCGGTGTCGGATGCACGCTCACCCTGCATGTGCAGGATGGCGAGATCGTGAAGGCGACCTCTCCGCTCGACAACACGATCACGTTGGGCAACTTGTGCATCAAGGGACGCTTCGGTTGGCGTTTCGTCCAGAACACGGTCGGTCGATGAGCGGACATCGCACGATGCCGCCACTCACGCGTGCGTCGCCCGTGGCGGCGCATGCGTGGACCCGCCTCGATGGCACGGACGCCTTTCCGGCGGAGGGAGCGATCGTCGAGGAAGTGCCCGTCGCGCTCGTGTACGGAGGGCGGACCCACGTGGTCATCATGGCCACCCCCGCCGACCTCGAGGACCTGGCCGTCGGCTTCACGATCAGTGAAGGCATCGTGCAGCGCGCGCGCGAGATCACCGGGATCGCGGTCGAGCGGCATGCCGCGGGGATCGAGGTGCGCATCGGCGTGCCGGCTGCGGTCGCAGCGGCCCTCGCGTCGCGTGCGCGCGCGCTGCCGGCGCGCACGGGATGCGGGCTGTGCGGCGTGGAGGCGATCACCGACGCGGTGCGTACGCCGCGCCTGGTCGAGTCACCGCTCGTCGTCGACGCCGCGGCGGTGTATGCCGCGGTACGCGCACTGGGTAACCGACAGGAGCTCAATCGCGACGCGCACGCGCTGCATGCCGCCGCATTCGCGCGCGCCTCGGGCGAACTGGTGTGCGTACGCGAGGACGTCGGTCGCCACAATGCGCTCGACAAGGTGCTCGGCGCCGTCATGCGCGCGGGCGGCGACTTCGCGAACGGCATGCTCGTCGTCACCAGCCGCGCCAGCGTCGAGATGGTGCAGAAAGCCGCTGCCGCCGGCGTGCCGGTGCTTGCGGCCGTCTCGCGTCCAACCGCGCTCGCCATCCGGATGGCCGACGCCTCGGGCCTCGCACTCCTCGGCCTGGTGCGGGGCGAGACCGCCAACCTGTACGCGGGCGCGCATCGCGTGCGCGCGGTCACTGTTCCCAAATGCTGACACACCCGTGAGCGTACTCATCAACCTGCAGGAGTACGAGGCACGCTCCACCGACCTGCTCGCGCCGATGGTGGCGGCGTACTATGCCGGCGGCGCCAACGACGAGGTGACGCTGCGTGAGGCGCCACGGGCGTGGGAGCAGCTGCGGCTCGTGCCGCGCATTCTGGTGGACGTGACTGCGCTCGACGTGGGCACCACGGTGCTCGGACATCGCATCGCGATGCCGGTGATGACCGCACCGTGCGCACTCAACCGGATGGCGCACGCCGACGGCGAGTCGGGCGTCGCGCGCGCCGTGCACGCGGCCGGGGTCATCCAGGTCTTGAGCACGATGGCCAGCGAGTCGCTCGAGACGGTGGCGGCGGCATCGCCCGGACCCAAGTGGTTCCAGCTGTATTGCTACAAGGAGCGCGAGCTGACGGCCGATCTGGTGCGGCGTGCCGAGGCGGCAGGATACGTGGCGCTCTGTCTGACCGTGGACGTGCCGGTCCTGGGGCGCCGTGAGCGCGAGATCCGCACGGGCTTTCATGCGCCGCCCGGGATCTCGATCGCCAATCTCGAGCGGTACGGCAATGCGGCGGATACGATGGGCGGTGCGGCCGGGGCGTCCGGGCTGGCGAGTTACGTCGCCGCGCGCTGGGATGCGTCGCTCACGTGGGAGGCGATCGCCCGGCTCCGCTCGATCACGACGCTTCCGATCGTGCTCAAGGGGGTGCTGGCCGCGGATGATGCGCTCCGCGCGGTCGAGCACGGCGTGGATGGCCTCGTCGTGAGCACGCACGGCGGTCGCCAGCTCGACACCGTGGTGTCCACGGCCAGTGCGCTACCCCGCATCGTCGATGCGGTGGCCGGACGCGCCGAGGTGTACGTGGACGGCGGCATTCGTCGCGGCACGGACGTGCTGAAGGCGCTTGCGCTCGGTGCGCGGGCCGTCTGGATCGGGCGGCCGTACCTGTGGGGACTCGCCGTCAACGGGGAAGCCGGCGTTCGCCACGTGCTCGAGCTGCTGCGCGACGAACTCGCCCTCGCGATGGCGCTGAGTGGGCGCGCCAGCGTGGCGTCACTCGGGCGCGACCTCGTCGCATAACGACACGCCCAAGTCGTCCTGAGCAAAGCGAAGGACCTGCTTCTCAGTCCTCGCACGCTGCATCGAAACCCCAGCGCGCGCGCTCCGTAGTGAGATCAGCCCTCACGCTCTGGAGCCCCGCCGTGATCGAATCCATTCTTCGACTCTTCGCACTTCGCCCGCTGTTCACCATCGCGATCATGGGGGTGCCGCTCCTCGTGCTGATCGTGCTCGGCCTTGCTGCGGTGCTGCTGTTCAAACTGCTGCTGTGGGTCGTGTTGCCGATCGCGATCGTGTGGTGGCTCGTGAGCAAGCTCAGACGGCCGCACAGCGCGCACACGCACGCGTCGGAGCCGGAGCCCGTCGCGACCGTGTAGTCGTCCTGAGCAAAGCGAAGGACCTGCTTTGCGCCGCCACGCGCGGTGAGAAGCAGGTCCTTCGATGTGTTCAGGAGAAAGACGAGAGAAGCAGGTCCTTCGCTGCGCTCAGGTCGACGACGAGAGAAGCAGGTCCTTCGCTTCGCTCAGGACGACGAAGCGAGAAGCAGGTCCTTCGCTTCGCTCAGGACGACGGCTAGAACACCACCGGCTGTACCTTGCGCTGCCGGAGTCGCTCGTTGAAGGCGTCGAGCTCCTTCTTGAGCAGCTGGTCGATGCGTGCCTTGACCGCGACCAGCTGCTCGTGCAGCACACCGGCCACTTCCTGCTGCTGCCTCGTTGGCGGCTGGTCGGCGCCGTCGAGGCCGCTGCCGAGGTAGAGCAGCTGTTCGGTGATGCGCATCGGCCACCGGAGCTGGTCCTGCCCGCGCCCGGTCGAGCGCAGCTGCCGCAAGAACTCTTCCTGCGCCGTGAACTTCTTCTCCATCGAGTCGGTCGCCGCGCGCAGGTCGGCGGACTTCGCATCGTCCTTGAGCAGGTCGCGCAGCTGCGCGAGTTGTGCCCGCACCCCCTGCACGGTGTTGATCTGCTCCACGGCATCGTTCACATCGGCCATCACGGCCTTGGTCGCGGCAATCCCCTGTGCGATTTCGGTGTCGGTCGCCGGGTAGTTGGGGTCCTTGCGCACCTCGAGCGTCTCGGTCAGCTCCTGCGTCCCGACCTGCACCTTCACGGTGTACCGGCCCGGCGGCACCAGCATCGACCAGCGCCCGATCCACGGCGCCGGCTTCGCATCGTATCCGATCTGTGGCGCCGGCGAGTACAGCGGCGTGGTGCGCACCTTGGTCTCCTTGGTGCGATCGGACTGCAGGTCCCACCACATGCGGTTCATCCCGGCCTTGCCCGCCGCCTTCATGGTCCGCCACGTCGCGCCCGCCGCATCCGTGAAGCTCACGGTGATCGAGTCCTTCGGCTCCGCCTTGAGCCAGAGGTGGAGCGACGCGCCGTACGGTGGATCATCACCCGCGTTCGGGTCCTCGTTGAAGGCGAAGCGCGACTCCATCGTCTTGAAGCGATAGGCCGCGCGTGGCGCGAACAGGTGTGCGTCCTTGGCGGCAACATCCACCGCGTTCCGGAGCGGTGTGATGTCGTCGAGAATCCAGAAGCCGCGTCCGTACGTCGCGACCACCAGGTCCGAGAAGTGCTCCTGCACCGTGATCCAGTAGACCGGTGCGTGCGGCAAGTTGTTCTGCAGCGGCTGCCAGTTGGCGCCGTCATCGAACGAGACGTAGAGCCCGTTCTCCGTGCCCGCGTACAGCAGCCCGCGCTTCACGGGGTCCTCACGCACCACGTGCGCGTACGACAGCGGCGACTTCGGGATGCCGTTCGTGATCTGCGTCCACGTCTTGCCGAAGTCGCTGGTCTTGTAGATCCATGGATCGCGATTGTTCACCTGATGGCCATCGACCGTCAGGTACGCGGTGCCGGCGTCGTACCGGGAAGGTTCGATGTTCGAGATGGTCCCCCACTCGAGCAGCCCCGGAATGTTCTTCGTGACGTTGGTCCACGACGTGCCGCCGTCGCGCGAGAGGTGCACGAGGCCGTCATTCGTGCCCGCCCAGATCAGCCCCTTCTGCAGTCGGGACTCCGCGATCGCGAACACGACCCCCGCGTACTCGACGCCGATGTTGTCGGGGGTCAGGCCGCCCGAGCGGATCTGCTTCGTCTTGTCGTTGCGGGTGAGGTCCGGTCCCAGCTCCTGCCAGGAACGTCCACCGTCGGTGGTGGCCATCACATACTGCGACCCGACGTACACCTTGTTGTGGTCGTGCGGGCCGATGGTGAGCGGGAAGGTCCAGACGAAGCGGTACTTGAGCGAATCCGCCGCCCAACCGATCGTCGCCTGCGGCCAGACCTCCGCGTACGTCGCGATGCCCGTCTTCACGTCGTAGCGCGACACGATGCCGCCGACGGAGCCGAACCCCGACGCGCTCGACCAGATCAGGTCGTTGTTCTCGGGATCCGGCGTGGCCCAACCGCTCTCGCCGCCGCCCACCGTGAACCAATGACCGCGCGTGATGTTGCCGGTACCGGGGAAGCCGAAATCATTCCGCGTCCGCGAGTTGCTCGGCCCGCAGGCACTCGGCCCGTCCTGACGGTTGCCGCACACCGTGTACGGAATGCGCGTATCGGTCGTCACGTGGTACATCTGCGCAACCGGCAGTTGCAAGCGGAACCAGCTCTTGCCGCGGTTCTGCGTGATCGAGATGCCGTCGTCGTGGCTGACGATGATCCGGTTGCCATTGGTCGGATCGAACCAGATGTCGTGATGATCGCCGGCCGGCGTTTCCACGACGGACGGATCGATCACCGTCTTGCCACCGTCGAGTGTCTTCGCCCAGTTCGCGCTGAGGAAGTAGGCCTCGTCCTGATTGTCCGGCGACACGCCCATGCGGTTGTAGTAGTGCGTGCGCCCGGCGAGCTGCCGGTCGTAGTTCACGAGCTCCCACGTCTCACCCGCGTTGTCGGAGCGCCAGAGGCGGCCGTTGTCGGGTTCGCGGATGTTCGTCGCCGGGACGCCGTCGCCCGTCTCGATGAGGGCGTAGATGCGGTTCGAGTTCGCCTTGGTCACGCCGAGGCCGATCTTGCCGACGAACTTCCGTGGCAATCCATGCTCCGTGAGGCGCTTCCACGTGGCACCGCCATCCGTCGACTTCCAGATGCCGGAGCCTGCACCACCCGAGGTGCGCCCCCACGTCTTGATCTCGACCTGCCACATGGCCGCGTAGACGATGCGCGAGTTGTTCGGGTCCATGACCACGTCGATGCCGCCCGTGGAGTCGTTCACGAACAGCGTCTTCTCCCAGCTCTTGCCGCCGTCCATCGTCTGGTAGATGCCGCGGTCCGGTGACGGACCGTAGGCAAAGCCGAGCACCGCGACGACCACGTGGTCCGTATTGCGCGGGTCGATGGCGATGCGAGCGATACGGCCCGAGTTCTCGAGTCCGGCCTTCTGCCACGACTTGCCGGCATCGATCGACTTGTACATGCCGACGCCGGCGGAGATGTGCGACCGAATGAACGGCTCACCGGTGCCTGCCCAGACCACGTTGGCATCACCCGGCGCAACGGCGATCGAGCCGAACGACGACACCGGGAGATCATCCGCGATCGCGGACCAATGGATGCCGCCATCGGTGGTCTTCCAGATGCCGCCGGACGCCGCACCGCCGTAGTACGTCATCGGGTCACCGGCGACACCGGCAATCGACGTGATGCGATTGCCGACCGGCCCGATGTGCCGGTACTTCATCGACGCGAGTTGCGCGCTTTCCACACGCGGCGCGGGGGTGGCCGCCGGGGTGCGGCGTTGGGCGGAGGCGCCGAGCGGTAGGCACACGCTGGCGACGAGGAGCAGACGGCGAGTCGACATGCAGCACTCGGGGCGAATGTCAGGGAGCACCGTCCGGGCGTGGACGGCGCTGCGCGTTGAATGTCCGGTCCGGAGCGACGGACAGCAAGGAGCGCGGGGACCTTACGCCGCCGGTCAAGTGCGGTCGGACCGAAGCTCACGCTGGCTGCGGAGACGTACCAGGTCCGCGCCGTCCCGGCGGGAACGATCGTGGCAGCCGACAACAACGTCGGTGGCGCGCCGCTGCGCTTCTTCGCCCTGACGGACCGCTAGCCGAACGACACGAGCAGCCGCCCCTCGGGCGGCGTCACGACGCGGCGCGTGCCCCTGACCGGGCGCGCGCCGCGTCGAGCGTTTGGCCGTCGTCCGCCGCAAGCGCCCAGAGCAGCAGGACGGCACAGAAGAGCGGCAGCGACGAGAAGAACACGACGTTGCCTCCGGTCATCCACAGCGCCCACGGATCCACGACCGAACGCCAGACACCGAGCAGCGTCGCGCCGGTCATGAGCGCCAGCACGGGGTACGCCACGCGACGCCAGAGTCCGACGATCACCAGCAGCGCGAGCACGACCTGCGCCACACCGATCAGCGGCATGAGGGATTCGCTGGACAGGAGGCCGGCGTAGAAGATCGAGGCCACCTTGGCCCCGTGCGCAGGGTGCACGAGCTTGTCGATGCCCCAGACCGCGGCAAAGCCGCCGAGTGAGATACGGAGAGCGGAGAGAGCATATGGGCGCATCTCCAACCTAGGCGGCACCGGTCGGTCCGGTTCCGTGACCATCGCGCTCTTGCGGCCGCTCGCCGTCACGCTCAACTTGGGAGGCGCAGTAAACCCGAACAAACACCGACATCTTCTTCAACGTGCAGGAGTCGTCCCATGTCCGGACCGATCGCGTCTTCCCTGATTCCAGAACTCCAGCACGAGGCCGTCTCGACGCGCAAGCTGTTCGAGCGACTTCCCGTGGACAAGCGTGACTGGACGCCCCACCCCAAGTCGTTCGCGCTCGGCAAGCTGGCGACGCACGTGGCGCAGCTGGTCGGGTGGATCTCCGTGACCTGTCAGACGACCGAGCTCGACATGTCACAGCCGTTTCCGCCGCCAGCGTGGGCATCCAACGCGGAGCTCGTCGCCTTCTTCGATGCACAGGTCGCGCAGGCGGTGAAGGCGCTCGGCGCGACGAGCGACGCGGACATGATGGTCCCGTGGACGCTCAAGATGGGCGACAAGGTGTTCTTCTCGATGCCGCGCATCCAGGTCATCCGCAGCATGGCATTCAACCACTTCGTGCACCATCGCGGGCAGCTGTCGCTCTACCTGCGCATGAACGACGTGCCGCTGCCGAACATGTACGGACCGACGGCAGACGAGCAGTAGCGTCGTCCTGAGCGAAGCGAAGGACCTGCTTGTCTTGCCTTCGCGGCGACAAGCAGGTCCTTCGACTTCGGGCCGCGCTGCGGCCCTGCGCTCAGGACGACATGACCACCACTGTCGTCCTGAGCGAAGCGAAGGACCTGCTTGTTGAGCCCGCCGCGGCAACAAGCAGGTCCTTCGACTTCGGGCCGCGCTGCGGCCCTTCGCTCAGGACGACTGAGGGATTGACCGTGACCGTCGCCGTGCCGGTGCCACTGGCGAACCGGAACGAGAGCCCACAGAATAGGAGCGCCGCCCATCGGCGGTGCCGAAGGCGAGTCCGTGGTGCAGCTCCACGATCCCCGTGCGCGCGCCGTCTGCCGCCAGCAGCGGCCGTGCGGCGGGAGAGCGAACCGTTTGCCGTACTGGTGCGCGAGGGTGACGGTGCGCCGCACCACTTGGCCGGGAGTTGCCCGAGAGTGAACAGCAGCACCGCGAGTGCGATTCCGACGCCGCTGGCGAGTTCACGAGCATGGCGCCGAGGCCGCCCCAAGCATCGTTCGCACGGTTGTTCGACGTGGCCGTGTGAGAACGTGCGCCCTGCCGACGGTGCGCGCCAGCAGGGAAACACCTCGCTCCAGAGTCAGCGCCTCTTCAACTGGATGTCCCATACCGTGAGCCTGCGGTTGTAGGGATGGGGCCCTTGGCCCTGCATGCAATGGCCGTGGCGGATGTCGAGGTCGAGCCGGTGGCGCCGCCGGGGACATCAGGCCAGGAGGCGCCGGGCTGTCGGATCCAACTCAACCACGCAAAGCCGCTCCAAGAAGACGCCGCGCAGGCGTGGCGATTTGCCACGACGGCCGCCGGCCGACGCGCGCGTCGCCGCTAAGGATCTTCAACCAATTGGAACATCACCGGCGGCGCAGGGCGTAGAACCCCGAGTCGCACGCCACATAGACGCGCTGGGCGTCGTACGCAGGTGGCGTCAGCACCCACGGCTCCGACGCCGGGTTGGTTTGCCAGATAACGGCGCCCGTGCGGGCGACAATCTCCTGGAGCAAGCCGTTCCCGTACATGGCCAAGAAGGTGGAGTCGGTCGGCGTGCCCTGATGACGCGGCGAGCCTTGGTTGCGCGCGCGCGACCAGAGTACGACGCCCGTCCGCGCGTCGATCCCCATCTGCTCGTCGAGCGCGGACCCGGCGATGATCACCGAGCCGACCACCGCGATCGGGCGATTGTCGAGGCGGTATGTGTTGCTCGGCACTCGCGGACTCGTCCAGGCAATCGAGCCCGAGTCGCGGTCGAACGCGTAGATGACGCCGTCCACGCCAGAAACGATCACGAGGTTCATGAAGCGATCAATGCCATCCAGCTGACCACCGCTCTGGTCAGTCGGCAACTCCCTCGCGAGCTCCTTCTGCCACAGAATCCGCCCCGAGGCGGCATCGACGGCCGCGACGCCTCCCGTCACAGGAAGCGACATGCGACGGTACGTGGCGACGACCACGCCATTGGACGACACGCAGCCCCACACGATCGCCCGGTCCGGGTCTTGCGCCAGCACCACGCGCCATGCCTCGCGTCCGGTCGCGAGCTTCACCGCCACCAACGTGCCGTTCTGGGAGCCACCGAACACGCGCACGGAATCGGTGGCGAGCGTGTAGATCCCGGCCAATGGTTGATCGGGGTTCACCGAGTCCCGATATGTCCAGGCTGAGCGACCCGTGGCGACGTCGTACGCGAAGAGTTGGAAGTCGGGATACAGCACGAGCCCACCGACAACCAGGAGCCGCGATGCCCCCGGAAAGCCGACCCCCTTGCGTGGACTCGTCCAACGCACGCTACCATCCGACTTCCGGACCGCGTAGATTTGATGGTGGGCGCTGACGAAGTAGACGGTCGAGTCGTCCACGGCCGGCGCCGTGTAGTCCGCCGTTTCCCTGACGCGCCACAATGCCCGCGCGAAGGTGCCCGGGCCGACGCTCGGGAGGCCGCCAGAACCGGTGGCCTCGTCACCGCATCCGGACACGAGTGCCAGCACGATACCCAACGCAAGCGCCAGCGCACGCCACTGGCCGCGCCGGGAGCCCGCGCTGCAGCCGTCAACCGTTCTACTCACAGGCGATGGGTCCACACGTGCCCACGGTGACGACCTTCGACCGCGTGACCAGCTCAGCCCCAGCGGTGACGGTGACGGAGACCGTGAAGTCCGATGACCCGGCCACGTAGGTGAAGGATTCGGCTGCCCCCGATTGCATCAAGATGCCGTCCACGCGCCACGAGAAGTTCGGCAGCCCTATTCCGCCATAGGCGGACACGGAATACTCGCCCGAGTACCCAGGCTCCAAGTAGCCCGGCCCCGCGAGGCTACTGACTGTCAGGCTCTGCGGCGGAGCGAGACGGAGCGGCGCGCCGGCGAGCTTCAGCGACTTCTCCAGTTCGTTCCTGGTGGTCCCATGCTGGGTCAACTCACCGTGTCCGATGTCGCCGAGCGCCACGTGCGGAAAGGCCCCCGTCCCTTGAATTCTGGTGCGCCATTCCTCAAACAGTCCGTCGCTCGTCGAGCACGAGCCGCCGGTGGCGTTGTTGGTCCAAGTGGCTCCAATGAGAATGCACCAGCGATAGTCGACATCCCGGAATTGCAACGCGCCCCCCAGCCAGAGCGGCGCCAGCGAATTGTAGGTGCCGTAGTAGAAGCTGTCCCACGGAGTGACGCCGCTGTATTGCAGATACTTCCACATATAAAACAGATCCAGCAGGATCGTCGTTGCGCTGCAGACCTGTGCAACCTGCGCTGTCCCCCCCGCCGCGCGGCAGTAACTGCCGCGACTGGATGAGATGTTGCCGGACATGGACTGACGATACGGGACCTGCGCCTCCTCGTTGATCACGCGCGTGGTGGATCGCAGATCCGTCATGAAAGGGCTGTCGGGGTCCCCATCGGGCAGCACGAGGGAGGACGCGTTCCCCACAAAGAGCGAAGTTGCAAGTTGAGCAACCTTGTCCAAAACGACGTCGTACGTGCCCTCCAGCATCATTTCCTCCCAGTCGTCCAACCGTCCTCGCGGGGCAATCCAAGGCAAGGTCGCGGCAAAGGTGAGGTTCGAGATCGTGTTGCTCGCAGTTCCGTTCACGATGGATTTCGCGATTGGAGCCCCTTCGTTCGGGGTCCCCACCGTGATCAGCGCCTTCCACCGCGAGCCCTGCCTCACCGCCTCGCGCCCGACGATCCCGCCGAAACTGTGACCGACCAGAAACGCCCGTGAAGGGCCTGGCGCGTAGCCGCGCCGAAGCGAGTCCGCCTGGTCAACGAACCTGCGCTGCCAACCGGTGTTCGCCCTCGCCATGTGCACGTTGAAGACTGGCGACAACTGCACCGCCATCGAATACCAGGTGCCATCATCGCCCCCGAACCCGTGCTGCCAGACGATGGTGTCCTGTTGACCGAGCGCGGCGCCGAGCGGAACGGCGGCGATGAGAACCGCCGCCTGGATCGCGGCGCGGGTGCGATGCGGCAATAGGAACATGATCGGGCTCCGCGTGGAGGGCATGATCTATCGGGCCAGGATGTTGGAATAGCGCACGCTCACGACCTGCTGCGGAATGCTGGCCTCCTTGCTCCATACCGACATCGTGGAGCCCGTCCGAGCCAAGAGGCCTCCCGCAAGGGCTGCATACTCATGCACCACACGGAACCGCCCTCCATCAGGTCGATGCACCGTCTGCTCAAGCACGGCCCCGCTCATCGTGTCGACGAGAATCTCGTACGCATCGGGGCCACCACGCGACCGGTATCGTCGCGTCGTGGCGCCACCGTCAGGGGTGACGTCGTCAAGCGACGGCAAATGGCGCCTGACGCGCTCAGCATCTGCCCTGCGAATCAACACGACGGCGAGTGGATCTCGCGAAGCAGGAAGGGACGGCGCCCCTGAACTCGTCGCGCCACCAGCTACGGGAGCCTGTGCGCGACGTCCCTCGGCGACGCGCCGCATCGAGTCGCGCCAATTGGAAGCGGTCCAACCTGGCACGATCGGTGACTGCGGGCTCGCGGGGCGCCCGAGGCCCTCGAAGCGCATGGCGTTACCGGTCAGCACGACGCGCGCATTGGCCAGCGCTGGCGCGACGTCTGGCGAGGACACACGAGTCTCCCAGTCACCCGACGCATTGCGGGAATGTTCGAGGTGCATCGTGCGGGCCGTCGGGCCGGCGCGGCCTCGACCTGCACCGTCCACCTCGATGCTGACATCCATCGCAACGAAGGTCAGCGACTCCGGAGCCGTGGCGAGGAGTGCGACAGACAGACTTCGAGGCGCAACCCGAGGGAGAGGTGATTGCAGTGACTCACACGCGGCGAGGCTCGCGAGCAGCAGGGCCGCCGCGGCGACGCGTGTGCGCCAGCAAAGAGATGTTACCCGGGGGGGGGGGCGACACGGTCGCGTGCAGCATCAAGGTCTCACGCATCGGGCTCTCCTTGGGCGAATCGCTGGTCGTTGGTCGGATTGACCGTACCTGCACGGTCAATCCACGAAGGGATGCCTGGCACCGCCGTGCGACGCTGCGCGCGTCAGAAGCGGCAGAGACCTTTTACTTCTATCGAATGAGCGACAACTTGTCAACGGGAGGAACTCCAATGCGGTTGGTGGCGAGCTTCCCGAGTTCCCACGACGCTGCGCTCCTGTCGAAGTGACGGACGGGTTCGAGGAAGGAGAAGCGACTTGTCGTCGCACCAGTTGTCGTCGCACGCGTTTCCCTCGGGATGTTGGCGCTGCGGCGACTGGTCGAGGGACGGGCGTCAGGTCGGAGGGTGGCCGAAGTTGCACGAGGTGCAGGCCGACATGCACCACGATGCGTGCGGAACGGGGCGCAACACGGGCCCTGCGGCACGGTACGCCGGCACACCTGAAGCCGACAGGGCACCGGGTTCGTCCCACCGGTACGCGCTCCTTATGCGTTCGGGCCCGGCGGCCCGGGGACCACAGCCGACAGCTACCGCTGCGCGGGCGTCGGATAACGTGTGAGCTTCTGCACGCGACAGTTGACGATCTTGCCTACCCACAGTTCGTCTTCGCTCGGGCAGGCGATCTGCTGCACCCAGCCGAACTCGCCCGCCTTCTTGCCGGCCTCGCCCATGACGCCGAGCACCTTGCCGTCGAGGGTGAGCTTGTAGATGCGCTCCGGCACGGCGCCGGCGCTGTCGAGGTACTGCGTGGGCCGCGGCGTGATGCAGATGGCCCACGGCGCGCCGCTCGTGGCCAGCGGGTTGGCGCCGGCGCGCGGCATGGCGTTGAAGAGGACGTTGGGCTCCTTGGTGTACGGCACATCAATGGTCATCACGCGGAGCAGCTTGCCCGTGGGGTCGAACACCTGGATGCGCCGGTTGGTCCGGTCGCCCTCGTAGATGTTCCCCTGCGCGTCGCTCGCGATCGTGTGCAGGATGTTGAACTGCCATGGCTCCTTGCCGCGCTCTCCCCACGTGGTGATCCAGCGCCCCTCGGGGCTCACTTTCACCACGCGGGAGTTGGTGTATCCGTCGGCCACGAAGATGTTGCCGGCCAAGTCCCAGGTGACGTCGGTCGGGCTCGCGAACCCTCCCCAGCGCGGCGGCGGTGTGGGCGCGCCCGGCACGTGGGGCTCCGCTTCTTCCACCGCCTCGTCTCGCCGGCCGAGCACCAGGAGGAAGATACCGGAGGGGGAAAACGTCACGATCATGTTCGTGCCTTCGTCCGACGTCCAGATTTTGCCGACGCGGCCCACGCGCACCGTGTTCGCGAAGGAGAACCCGTACAGTTCCTTCCCCATCTCGCGGATGAACCTCCCATCAGGAAAGGAACGTCAATCGTTCGATTGGGGTCGGTCGACTCTTCGTCGAACGTTCGTCGAACGTTCGTCGAGCGTTCGGCGCGATCGCCGACCTCGCCAGCGCCGCGTGACGGGCGGCGGCGTGCCCGGCGTCTCACACGCGCGCCGCGCGCGCCGCACGAGCGGAGGTCCGCGTGCGCCGCGCGGGTGCGGTGGTGCGGGACTGAAGTGGCTCCGGTCTTCTGAACAGCCGGCTATGTAGACAGCAGGGCTCCCCGGGCGTTACATCGCCCTATCCCCAAGGAGCACCCCATGTCCCGTCGTCCCCGTCGCAATCACGCCCCCGCCTTCAAGGCCAAGAAG
>JANMLN010000191.1:0-8862 GCA_031372565.1 Gemmatimonadota bacterium
AAAAGAAAAAAAATACCTGCTGCTGGATATGAAAGAAGTTTCTACATCAAGCTTACTGACTTACATAGTTGTTCAAATCTGATCGAGGTTTGACTCAAACTAGGCCAGACACTCTGGAGGAAGCTCGCTCCGAGCGAGATCGCGACCGCGGACGCGCACCTAAAGCAGTGCCTCTTTAATGCGCTGTCGCTGGAGATCTGGCCACGTGCGCGAATGATCGGAGAGTACGCGATGTCTCTCCGAAACATCGCCTCTGATGTTGACAGGCGTATTCTCCGCATCAACTACGCTCAGGCGCTTCTATTTGGCGGAGCGACGGCGGAAGCGGAGAAGACGCTTTCTGAGTTGGATTGGACCGCGTCGGCGCTTGACTTCCGTCTCGCCGTCGCGGTGCTTGAACGAGACTTCGAGCGCGCCGGAGCCCTCGTCCAGCAGATCGGAAAGATGGGCGAGTTCGCGAATGAGCATGCATACCATACGTGGCCGCTCTTTCGTGACTTTCGCGATTCTCCGCAGTTTTTGGACTCGTATGCCAGGGTATTCGACCATCCTTTTCAATCGATTGAGCCGGGAAACATCGAGGAGTTGGAGAGGCTGGCGAAGTCACTTGAGTCCGAGTCGGTTGAGTCCATGCCCAACACGAGCACGGAGCCTGCCATGCCAGATCCGGCCGTAGAATCGCAGTCGTCGGGGGCAACGCCCCATCCTTCAAGTTCGCTGGAGGACGATATGCGTAGCGGTGATGGCGCGCCGTCGGAACGTGTGGCGTCAACTGACGCCTTGCCTGAAATGCCGGTCCAGGAATAGCCACCGCAAGGCTCTCTCTGAGGGTGACAGCGGCTGCTGTCGACCGAGCGTCACTGTCGGCTACTTGCGTTCTGGTCTAGAAGGCGTCGTTCGTTCCACTCAGACTCTCGTGGGCTCTCATTTCAAACGTTGGAGAGGTTGTTGGGGCGATTCGCGCCATGGCTCTCTCGTTTCACCCTGCGCGACACACGGTACCGTATCTCTGGCTGTTGAGGAAAGGGTCGACAGAGCGGCAGTCGCCCGTGAGTTGCGAGGTCGCGGCGGAGGTCGCGAGGTCCCAACCGTTTCTTGCAGGCGCCTCACACCTAGGCTCTGCTCGAAGGCCAGAATTGCGCCGCTACTGAACTTGTAGTTGACCCGTTTCGGTGGAGCCTTATTCTCTGTGTGAGACGAGGGGTCCCCGATGCCCCGCCGACCCGCTGCCGATCCACCGGCGTATCGTGAGCAGATCATCGCCCTGGCCGTGCCGGCAAGAGTGCCAAAGAGTTCGCGCTGGAGTTCGAGCCGTCTGAGCAGACGATTCGCAATTGGATCTTCCAAGCTGAGGCGGATCGAGGCGAGCGCCCTCGCGCGATGACGAGCGATGAGCGGGCGGAACTGAGCCGCTTCCGACGCCACAATCGGCAGCTCGCGGTGGAGCGCGGCATCTCGGGAAAAGCCGCGGCCCGGTTTGCACGAGAGTCGGGGACGATCCCGTCCGACTCTTCACGTTCGTGAGTGCGAACCAGGCCATCGTCCCCACGGCGACGATGTGCCGCGTGCTCGGGGTGTCGGAGAGTCGGTTTCATGCATGGCGGGCCTGGACGCCGTCGCGGCGCGCGCAGTGGGACATCGACGTGCGCGTGGCGATTCGCGTGTCGCATGCAGCGCGACGGACTGCGCGGCGTCTCCAAACGTCGTGGGCCGGCACGGTCGCGGCGTACCATGCCCGACGCACCCCTCGCGCCAGATCTGGTGGAGCGGGTCTTCCACGCGACGGCACCGCATCAGCGCTGGGTCGCCGATGTCACCGACGTGCCGACGGCCGCGGGCTTCCTGTATCTCGCGGTCGTGCTCGATGTCTTCAGCCGCCGCAGTATCGGGTGGGCGATGCGTGATACGCTGCACACGACCTGCGTCCGTCCATGGGCTCGCGCGGTGCTGCCTATGACCATGCGGTGGCCGAGAGATTCTTCTCCACGCTCGCGTGCGAATGTCTCGCCAAGCATCGCTTCCCGTCGCACACCGCAGCCCGCCTCAGCCTCTTCCGCTGTGTCGAGGGCTGGTACCATCCGCATCGCCGCCACTCCGCGCCCGGACAACGCTCCCCACGAGCCTTCGAGCAACGCCACGCCGTAGCATCCATCGCCGCCTGATGTCCCAACCGCCACCGCTCCACCAGAACGGGTCAAGTTCAGTGCCGCTTGCGTCGGTCTCGCATGGGTGCCATATCGCGCAGTCGTCGACCTCCGAAGGCGTGCGTCCGTGAATCGGGGATTCTCCCCATCCGCACGGCAGGCGCGGCACCCGCGCTAGTGCCGGTTTGAGCCGAGGACGGCGACGACAGTCCCCCGCTCGCCTGAATCCCATTCCGCCGAGTCCCTGATGCTCCCCGCTGCCGACGCCCCGTCACCAAACCGCACGCCCTCCACCTTCACGCGACTCGCCAAGTCCACCGCACGCGCTGCGGGGCGACCGCGGGCGTTCGCGCTCGCCGTCGCCATCATCGTCACCTGGCTCATCACGGGCCCGCTCTTCCGCTTCAGCGACACCTGGCAGCTGGTCATCAATACCGGTACGACGATCATCACCTTTCTCATGGTGTTCCTCATCCAGAACACCCAGAACCGCGACGCCGAGGCGGTGCAGGTCAAGCTCGACGAGTTGCTGCGCGTGACCGCAGGGGCGCACAACGCCCTCCTCGACCTCGAGGAGCTCGAGGAGGCCGACCTCTCGCGCATCCGCGCCAGCTACGAACGCCTCGCCGCCCGCGCCCGGACGGCGCTCCGCGCGGGCCAGACCGACACCGACGCGCCCGACGTGGACTGAGGGGCCGCTGACGACGATCGCAACCCTCGGCGACCATCGTCGCGGCCGCGTGACAGACCGGAGTTACTCTCCAGATCTCACCAACGCTGCCATCGCTCCATGTCATCTCGTCGTCCGCCCCACCCCGAGATCGCCGCCCTGCACGCTGAGCTGGTCGCGCTGCGGGCGGCCGTCGTGGCCGAGGGCGCCGCGATGCGCGCCGGCTGGGCTGCCGACGGCGACGCGCCCGGGTTCGCAGAGCGTGCGACGAACCTCTCGCACTACGTCGCGCTCAGGCGGCGCGACCTGCGTCCGCTCCAGCGCCGGCTCATGACCTTCGGCCTCTCCTCACTCGGCCGGCTCGAGAGTCGCGTGCTCCTGGGGCTCGACGCGGTCGTCGCGAGTCTCGTCGCGATGTCCGGCAAATCGGTGGGGCCATCTTCTACCGACGACGCCTTCTTCGCCGGCGAGGCGCTGCTGGCCTCCCGCACCGCGGAGGTCCTGGGGCCGCCCTCGAAGCGCGGCTGTGCCCTGCTCGTCACGCTGTCGTCGGAGGCGGCCGATGATCCCGCCATCATTCGGGGCCTGGCCGACGCGGGGGTCGAAGCGCTGCGCATCGATTGCGCTCACGATGACGCCGAGGCATGGGGCCGGATGATCGTGCATCGCCGCATGGCGGAGGCGGCCACGGGACGCCGGCTGATCGTGCTCATGGATCTGGCCGGACCCAAGATCCGCACCGGCGACACGCGTCATCCGAAGCACCACAAGCGCCTGCGCCCCGGCACCGCGTTCGCGCTGGTGCCCCCGGGCGGCCTGAGCACGCTGCCGCACGACGCCCCGGCGTTCGCCGCCGAGTGTACCCTGCCCGAGGCACTCGGCGCGGTGCAGCCCGGCGACCGGATCTTCATGGACGACGCGAAGGCTGCCGGCGTGGTAGTGCGACGCGAACCGTGGGGCGTGGTGGTGGAGATGGATGCCGCCCACAAACCGGGGGTCAAGCTGCACTCGGAGAAGGGGCTGACCTTTCCGGACACGGAGCTGTTCGTGAGCCCGCTGACGGCCAAGGACCTGCACGACCTGACCTTCGTGGCGGCGCATGCGGATGGCATCGCCTACTCGTTCGTGCAATCCGCCGACGATGTGGCGCAGTTGCAGGCGGCTTTGGCCGAGCGGCGCCCGCATGACTGGCAGCGCCTGTCGCTCGTGCTGAAGATCGAGACACAGCGGGGGATGCGGAACCTGCCCGCGATGGTGGTGCAGGCATCGTCGCGTCAGCCCACCGCGATCATGATCGCGCGCGGCGACCAGGCCGCCGAGATCGGCTTCGTGCGCACGGCCGAGATGCAGGAGCAGATCCTCTGGCTCGCCGAAGCGGCGCGGGTGCCGGTGATCTGGGCCACGCAGGTGCTCGAGAGCCTGGTGAAGAACGGGGTGAAGGTCCGCGGCGAGATGACGGATGCGGCCGTCGGCGCCCGGGCCGAGTGCGTGATGCTGAACAAGGGACCGCACGTGCTCCAGGCGGTGGAGCAGCTCGACCGGTTACTGTCGTGGATGGCGGAACAGCATCACAAGAAGACCCCGCAGCTGCGGGCGCTGAAGACGTGGTAGACCAGATGGCGGTCGCCTCGCCGCTTTCGGGGGCCCGCGCGCGCAGGAGCCGCGCGCGCAGCGTCTCCCCCTCGCTGTACGGCATCACGTAGAACAGGAACCCGGCCGCTTCGCCCGAGCCGATGGGCTTCTCGAGGGCGTAGCGATCGGCGAGGGCGGCGACGAAGGCGTCGTGGGGGAGCACGCGGCGGAGTGCGGGACGTCTAGTAAGTGCGGCTCAGCGCGGCGGGTCGCCAGCGGTGAGCGCGCGGCTACCGGTCGCGCACGCGCTCGAGCATCTCGGCGTCCGCCAGGTCTCGCGTCCGACCGGTGGCGCGCTTGTTCCGGATCAACGCCTCGCTCGAGATGATCCAGACGGGAACGCCATCGAGTTCAGCAGCCTGCCGCGTTTGCCATGCCTCCTCGAACTCGAGTCCGTAAAGGCGGGTCAACAGGTCCACCCGATTGGGGGCCCGGCCAAGCTGGATCACGCGGTCATCGGCCGTGAAGTCGCCGGCTTTCAGGTCGAGCGAACCGAAACCGAATTGCAGAAGGGCGCGAAGAATTCGCGCGCCATTCGCCGCGTCCGGGCGGACGAAGAGGTCGAGGTCGTCGGTATACCGCGGATATCCGTGAAAGGCCACTGCATGGCCCCCCACGACGAGAAACTCAACCTCGTTCGAACGGAACGATTCGAGCAACTCGCGCAAGTCCTTGTCCAGCTTCACCGAGGGCCTCGCGATGGTTGACGGTCAGCTGGAGCGCACGATCGAGTCGCTGCTGCGGCATCATGGCCGCGATCTCCGCGAGGTCCACCTCGGCGGCCGCGGCGTGTGACGGCTGGATGCGAACGATGCGTTCCATGGCTGGAATCTAGTGCCTTTTGGGACGATGTGCGCCCCGACTCGCGCACGGCGGCGGGTTGACCATTCGCAGGCTGCCGTGAACCGACTGACCGCGACTGATCATCCACTCCGCCACACCCACGTTGATCACCCAACCTGCCCCCATCAGCACCGCACGCGCCGCCGTGCCCGGCTTCCCCACGAGCAGAACGTACGGCAGATGCGTGAACACCTGCGTCCCCGCCCCAAGCGCGATCGCGTACGCCCGCGTCATCCACGCGCCATGCGCCGCGAAGTCACGACGGCGGATCGCATCGAGCGCGACGCCGATGCACCCGAGCATCCACGAACCCACGACCAGCCGCTCCGCGTACAGCACCGCGCCATCCCCCGGCGGCCACGGGTAGTACTGCGTCATCCAGAGTCCGCTCAACGCCACGAGCAGACCGAGGACCACGAGTGTCTTGCCCGCGGCCTGATGCCATTGGGGATGACGCATCCGGAACTGCGGCATGAACTGAAGTGCACCAACCATGCTGAACGGAATCGCCGCAACAACATGCACCACCACCGGCACCGGCATCACCACGAACCGCGCGTTGTCCGCAGTCATCGCCGCCCCGCTCGCCAACTCGGTCACTCGCGCCGATCCGGCGAGCGCGGGCACGAGGCTCAACGCGACAAGCCCGGCCGGAATCCACCACTCCGACCGGGTCCGCGTCGCCTGTTGCAGCGCCATCGTGCTCACTTGCTCGGCGCCGTGATGCGGAAGCCCACCATCAACGCCACGTCGTTGCGCGTGCCGCTCGCGCCCACGCCGCCCAGCGCCTTGAAGCCGGTCACGTAGTCGCGCGCCTCGATGCGGAGACGCACGCGGCTGTATCCAACTTCGCCGCCCAGGCTCGCGTAGCCGGCCAGGTTGTGCGTGCTCTCGGTGCTCTGGCTGCGGTAGCTGTAGCTGCGGCCGCCGGCGCCGGCGCCCACGAGGGGCATGAAGCTCCACTTGTCGCCCGCGGTCCAGTTGGGGCCGCGCAGCTCGGCGCCTGCGTCGTACGTGAACAGATCGAGCGTGGGCTGCGCGGCCGCCGTGATGTCGTGGCTCCGCGTCCAGCCGAGGCTGGTGGTCACGGCCACGTTGGGCAGCACCAGGTACGAGAGCTGAGCGGTGGTGAGCTCGCCGCGCGCGATCGCGTCGCGCTGCACCCCGGTTGGCACGAGCGCGCCCGACGAGACGACAAACTGGAAGCGGCTCGCGCTGCTGCGTGAGTCCTCCGCGCCCTGCGCCCGAACCGCGGGGGCGATGCCGGCGACGAGCGCGGCGGCGATGGCGAGGGTCAGTCCGGCGCGGGTCCCGGGCCGCGCGGTGCGATCGGTGCCGAACGAGCGGGCGATGAAGTTGGTCATTGTCTTGCTCCCGGGAAATGGATATGTTTATTACGTACACTGATTGAGTGTACGATATACACAGTGTCGAGGAACGCAAGGGGTCTGGCCGAGGAATCGCATGAAGCCCAAGTCCATCAAGTCGAAGAAGCCGACTCCGGCGCCCAAGTCGGCACGAGCGCGCACGGAGGAATCCGCGAGCGACGCGGCAGCCTCCGACGTCGCCGCCGAGCTGCGCATGCGCAGCCAACTCCTCTGGGACGCGCAGGTACGCCCCACCCGCGGCCCCAAGCCCACCATGGACCGCGACTCGGTCGTGCAGGCCGCGATCGCCCTCGCCGACGCCGACGGCCTCGCCGCGCTCACCATGCACGCCGTCGCGAGCGCGCTCGGCTTCACCACCATGGCGCTCTACCGCTACTTCCCCAACAAGGAAGCGCTCATTGATGCGTGCGTGGACGCGGCGCTGGGCACGCCCCCTGCCCCGCCTGCGTCGTGCACCGGCTGGCGCGAGCGGGTGACGCACTGGGCCAACGCGAAGCGCACGATGCTCTGCGCGCGGCCGTGGCTTGCCGAGCTGCCGTTTGTGGCCGCGCCGCACGGGCCCAACTGGCTGAGCTGGCACGAAGCGCTGCTGCAGTGTTTCAGCGGTCTCGGCCTCACCCCCGAGGACATGATGGACATGCTGAGCGTCGTGACTGGCTACGTGCAGGGCAGCTCGGACACGGCGATCTCGCTGGCGCGATCGCGCGCGCGGGGGATTCCTGATGAAGTGTGGGCGGCGGCGGTGGGAGCGGATCTGGGACGAGCCATTGGAGATCCGCGCTTTCCCATGCTGTCGGCCGTGCTTACGTCGGCATCAGGTGGACTGGCGGCGGGTGGCGCGCTACCCGCGCGCGCGGGGCGGCCGCGCACGATGGAGGAGGGGCACGAGTGGGGGTTGGAGCGGGTGTTGGATGGGCTGGAGCAGCATCTGACATCGGACTAGCACGCACGTCATGTTGGGGATGCGCGCCTCAAGCGCAGGGGAGACACTCGGACCTTCGAGTGCCTCCCTGCGTTCGCTATCGCCACACCGGCTACTGTTGCACCAGCGGCGAACTCCGCGCGCAACTATTCTCCCAGTACTCGAGCGTTGGCTGACCCGCCGAGTTGTTGAAGAGCGTCATGCCGGCCTTGTCCTGCGGCCGGAACAAGTTGAGCGCGCGCGGAGGACCGGACGCGAAGCCCAGCACGATGAACTGCTCACTCCCGAGCCCGAAGTTGCCCTGCGCCGTGGTCACGCCGCCGGACGCGTTCACGCTCACGGTGAACGAGCTGCCGCTGATCGTCCCACTCCACGTGCCGAGGAAGTCCGGGGCGATGACGTCCGTGTAGACCGCACCGGGATCCGTGCTCGGGACTGTCGCGGACACGAAGACAGGCGTCACGGATCGGGCGCAACCACTCTCCCAGTACTCGATCGTGACGCGACCGGCGGCGTCACGCACGAAGCCGATCAGCGCGTTGTCCTGCGCCCGGTAGAAGTAGAGCGTCCTGGGCGGCCCATCGGCCTCGCCCAACACCCGCAAGCTCTCGCGTGCCCGTCCCGTGAACTCGGCGGCCGCCACCATCTGGCCACCGGCATTCCATATCTGGATGCTGAAGGCCGCGCCGCTGAGGACGCCCCGCCACTCGCCGTACCAGCCCGCGAGGGCCATCGCGGTGAAGCTCACCGAGTTCGCCGTGGCATCCGAGAGGGAAACCGTGACGACCTGGGAGCCGGCCGACGTCCCGAGGGTCCAGCTGGAACTGGCCGAGCCATCCGAAGCGGTCACGCCGCCCTGTGGAGTCGTGCTCCCGGATCCGGAGCCAGGCACGAAGGAGAGCTGAACGCCCTCGGCCGGGTAGCCACTCGCATCGGTCACCCTCACCACGAGCGGATTGGCCAACGTGGCTCCAGCGGCGCCCTCCTGCTCGTCGCCGCTCACCTTCGCGATCATCAGCGGGAAGATCCCCTGCAGAACGCGGAACTTGACCTGTAGTGTCTGGCCGTCCTTCCGGGCAATGAAGTTGTCCGTACCGACTTTCTTCAGGTCCTTTCCACTGGAGACCGAGTGCAGGTCCGCGAAACCCAAGTCGTACCCGGCCACCGTCACCCGAACACGATAGAAGGCGTCGGCCGATACGGGCACGGGCCACTTGGCGTGGTAGTGGCCGCTGGCCCTCCGATCGTCATCATCATCATCTT
>JANMLN010000196.1:0-11968 GCA_031372565.1 Gemmatimonadota bacterium
CCCCCGCCGTTGACCTGCGCGCAGCTACGGACCTCCCTGTCGTCCTGCGCACAGCTAAGGACGTGCTTCCCCCGGACCACCACCGCGAAAGCTGTTCATTCGCTGCGCTCTGCACGACACCACGCTCACGACACCACGCTCACGACACCACGCTCACGACGACACGCGCAGCACGTCCTCGGCCGGACCGGCATGACCGTCCGCGAGCAGCTTCTCGATCCAGCGCAGCTGCTCTCCCGCACGCGGCCAGGTGGCGCGATCGGCCGCGTCGGTAAACGGGCACCATCGATGCGCGCGATGTTCGACGCCGAGCCGCACGACCTCCGTCGCATCGACAAAGGCCGCGAAGGTCACCGCGAGGTACACCGTGTCGTTGTGCGGTACGTAGAACGGATGCGAGCTGATCACGTACAGGCGCTCGGCGGCGAGCCCGGTCTCTTCAAACAGTTCGCGCCGCGCCGCGGCGGGCGGTTGTTCCCCCGGCTCGATGCGCCCGTGCACGACTTCCCAGGCACCGGGTGAGCGGGCCCCGTCCGCGCGCTCCATCAGGAGGACGCGCCACTGCCCCGGGCCGTCGCGCACCACGGGATAGACGTCGACCACGCCAACAGTGACGTGCGTCATGCGGAGCGCGACACGGGTGCGCGCCTAGACGCGCTTGAGCAGGGCGTGCAAGCGCGCCGAGAGGGCACGCGGACGGAACGGCTTCGTGAGAAAGTCGTTGGCCCCGAACTCGAACACGCGCACTTCCGAGTCTTCGTCGCCCTTGGCGGTCAACACCAGCACCGGGAGGTTCTGTGTGGCGGGACGCGAGCGCAGGTGCGCGAGCACCCCGTAGCCGTCGAGCCGGGGCAAGTTGAGATCGAGCACGACGATGTCCGGCGCGGACCGGTCGATCTCGTCGAGCGCGGACACGCCGTCAGCGGCCTCGGTCACGGCGAACCCCTCCCGCTCGAGCAGGTCGCGCACGACGCGTCGCAGCGACTCTTCGTCCTCGACCAGCAGGACGGTGGCCGCAGCTGCCACCCGCGCGGCAGCCGGTGGATCTTCGAGGAGCTCGAACGCCTCGTTGAACAGCGACGCCGCGGGCACGGAGCGTGGGGTGTTGCGATGCGGGATGCTGGGCACGCGCACCGAGGGCTCCGCCGGCGTGTGGATGGGCGTCGACGTCGGCGTGGGGCGCCGCGGCACCGGCGTGGCCGCCGGCACGTTGGTGACGGGCCCCGCTGACGGCGTATCGCGCACCGTGCTGATCGACGCACCGACCACCGGCGGCGTTGCCGGCGGCGACTCGCGGCGGGCGGCGGCACTGCCTCCCTCCGGCGGCAGCTGCATGTCGCTCAGGCGCATGGAGCTCGAGACGCGCCCGCCCTCGACGGGAATTTCGCAGACGCGCAGCAGCTCGTCGACACTCGTGGTGCCTGCCTTCGAGTGCAGCACCCCCGACTCGAACAGCGAACGCATCCCCCCTTCGCGCGCCGCTTCGGTGATCCTGTCGGCCGACTCACCGCTCGAGATGCGCCGCTCGACCTCGGGCGTCACCACCAGCACTTCGGTGATCGCGAGACGGCCACGGTAGCCGGTTTGTGCGCACTCGGCGCAGCCGGCGGCCTTGTAGAGCGTTTCGCCCCCCTCGAAGTACTTCCGCAACCGGTCCGGAAGCGGCTCGGTTGCGGGCTGACGGCAGGTCGTGCACAGCCGGCGGAGGAGGCGCTGCGCGACGATCCCCTTGAGCGCGGTGGCGATCTTGTACGTCTCGATGCCGATGTCGACGAGACGCGTGATCGAACTGGCGGCGTCGATGGTGTGCAGCGTCGAGAGCACCAGGTGGCCCGTGAGCGAGGCCTGCAGCGCGATCTGCGCCGTCTCGCGATCGCGGATTTCACCGATGAGCACGACGTCGGGGTCCTGACGCAGGATCGATCGCAGCGCCGAGGCGAAGTTGAGCCCGGCCTTCTCGTTCACCTGCACCTGCACGATGCCCTGCAGGCGATACTCGACCGGATCTTCGATGGTGACGATATTGACGGCGCGCTGCTGGATGGCGCGAATCATCGAGTAGAGCGTCGTCGTCTTGCCCGAGCCGGTGGGGCCTGTCACGAGCACGAGCCCCTCGCGCAAGTTCGTCATCTGGCGAATCCGGTCGCCCTCATCCGGATTGAGACCCATCGCCTCGAGAGAGAGCACCGTCGCGCGCTGGTCGAGGATTCGGATGACGACTTTCTCGCCATTCGAGGCCGGCAGCGTCGAGACACGCAGGTCGATGCGCACGCCGGACACGGCCACGCGGGCGCGCCCATCCTGCGGACGCAATCGGTCGGCGATGTCGAGCCCCGCCATGATCTTGATGCGCGAGACCAGCGGAAGCCCGGCCGCGCGCGGCAGGTTCATCACCTTGCGCAGCACACCGTCGATGCGATACCGGACGGCGACGCCACCTTCCTCGGGCTCGAGGTGGATGTCCGAGGCGCGCGACGCGATCCCCTCCGCCACGATGTGATCGACGAGCCGGATGACCGGCCGTTCAGCCGCACGATCGGGCGAGAGGTCGAGTTCGTCCTGGGTGATCTCCTCGCTGATCGACTCGAGCTCGTACTTGCCCGTCACGCCTTCAAGGATCTTCTCGACCGCATTCTCCGGTCGGTAGATCTCGTCGATCCGCTCGACCAGGCGCGTCGGCGACGCCAGCGACATCCGGATCGTGCGGCCGAGGGCGAAGGCGAGCGTCTTCTCGCAGTCGAGGTCATGCGGATCAGCCGTGGCGATGTCGAGCACCGAGTCGGTGATCGCGAGCGGCACGATGCGATACTTGCGCGCCAGGGCCTCCGGCACGAGCTCCTTCGCCTGCTGGCTCACCTGCGCGAGGTTGGCCGCCTTCATCCGGAACCGTTGGGCCAGCGCGTTCAGGATCTCGTCGTCGGTCAGCAGCTTGAGCCGGACGGCGGTCTCCCAGTACGACTCCTGCAGGCTCGCCTCGACATCCCCGATGGCGTCCTTGGTCAGGAGCCCCTCGAGGGTGGGAACGATCCACTCATCGCGAATGGTCTTGTGCGCCACAGGATGCACTGGGGAGAGAGCGTGCGGGCCTTTCCTCGCACACCGTGAAAGTTGGGGGAGCGCGCCATGAGACGCTAGCAGGATTCGCGCACACCCCCCTTTTTTACCGCATGACTGCCACGACGACGCGTCTTCCCGCGGCCGACGATGCGGGCTTCGTTGCCTTCGTTGCACGCGCACAGGCCGGCGGGCTCGTGCCCGTCTGGCGCGACGCCCTGCTCGATTCCGACACGCCAGTCTCCGCCTTCGCGAAGCTCCGGCGAGGCCCGTTCGCCTTCCTTCTGGAGTCTGCCCCGGCTGGGTCGGAGACCTGGTCGCGCTACACCTTTCTCGGCACGGAGCCGCGCGGGGCCTGGCGCCTTGTCGATGATCAGGTGGAGGAGTGGACCCCCGCCGATGGATGGCATGGCGCGCGGCGCGTTGCAGATCCACTCGCCGATCTCGAGGCGGTGCTGGCGCGTCATCTGCCCGTGGCCGTGGCTGGGCTGGAAGGGCCGTGGGCGGGTGGCGTCGGGTATCTCGCCTATGACATGGTGCGCCACATCGAGCGGCTGCCGCACGCGCCGCCCCGCGGCGTGCCGGCCCCGGACGCGCTCATGCTGTTGCCGGGGGTGCTCGTGGTCCTCGACAACCTGAAGGGCGAGGCGCGCCTCATCTACGGCGTGCCGGTGCCCGCGGGGGCCGACGAGGCCACGCTGCGCTCGCTCTGGGAGGGTGCAGAGGCGCGCCTGGCCGACGTGCTCGGCCGCTTGCGTGCACCACGCGCGCTGCCGCCGCTCGTGCTCGACGCATTGGCGCCCCCCGCCACGGGCACGAGCGTCATGTCACGCGCCACCTTCGAGACCGGGGTGGCGCGCATCAAGGAGTACATCGTCGCGGGGGACTGCTTCCAGGCACTGCTTGCCCGACGGATCCGCGTCCCGCTCGACTTTGCGCCAAGCGACCTGTACCGCGCGCTCCGCGCGATCAACCCGAGCCCGTACATGTTCCATCTCGTGCTCGACGACGTGGAACTCGTCGGGTCGAGCCCCGAGCTCCTCGTGCGCGTGGCCGATGGCACGGTGACCGTGCGGCCGATTGCCGGCACCCGACCGCGCGGCCGGACGCCGGCCGATGACGCGGCCCTGTCCGCCGAACTGTCCGCCGATCCGAAGGAGCGCGCCGAGCACGTGATGCTGGTGGACCTCGGCCGCAACGATGTCGGTCGGGTCGCGCGCTACGGCTCCGTGACCGTCACGGAGTTCATGTCGGTCGAGGGGTACTCGCACGTCTTTCATCTCGTGAGCGAAGCGACGGGCACGTTGCGCGACGATCTGGGCGCCATGGCGGTCTTTCGCGCGAGCTTCCCCGCCGGCACCATGACGGGCGCGCCGAAGGTGCGTGCGATGCAGATCATCGATGAGCTGGAGCCGGAACGGCGCGGGCCGTACGCGGGCGCCGTCGGGTGGATTGGCGCGGGCGGCGAGCGCATGGATCTCGCGATCACGATCCGCACGTGCGTGATCGCAGGTGGCGAGGCGCATGTCCAAGCGGGTGCCGGGATCGTGGCCGATTCGGTGCCGGCGCTCGAGTGGGCCGAGACGGAGAACAAGATGCGCGCGATGCTGACCGCGATTGCGCGCGTGCGACGCCGATCGCCGGCGTGACGCGGCGTGCGCCGTGCGTCCCCCTGGCGCGCGGCGCTACAGCAGCGGGCTCACCAGCCGGGCCAGGTTCTCCACGAGCTGCGGTGCCAGCGCCCGCTTCCTCCACTCGGCTGGCACCAGCTCGGTCGCCTTGGCCATCGTGCGTTCGGCCTCGGCGCGCAACTGCGAGGCGACGCCGGTGTCGTAGCACACCACGCTCACTTCGTTGTTGAGTCGGAACGACCGGATGTCGAGGTTGCTCGATCCGATCACGGCGATTTCGTCGTCGATGGTGACATGCTTGGCGTGCAGAAATCGGTCCCGGTATCGATGCACACGTACGCCGAATGCGAGCAGGTCGTCGTAGTACGACGCCTGTGCCAGCGCCACGAAGCGGGAGTCGAGGTGCTCGGACACGATCAGGTCCACCCGGGCCCCGCGCAGCACGGCGGTGTGCAGCGCCTGCAGCAACGCTTCGTCGGGAATGAAGTACGGCGTCGTGAGGATGACGCGACTGCGTGCACCATGGAGCAGCGAGAGGAGGAGGCGCTGATAGTTGCCGACGGGAAAGCCCGGTCCGCTCGGCAGAACCTGAGCGGCGACGTGGCCGCACGCGGCAGGCTCCACGAACACAGCGTCGGGGAGCATCGTATCGGACTCGATGTACCAGTCGGCCGCGAACGTCCCCTGCAGCTGCATCACCACGGGCCCCTCGAGCCGGACCACCATTTCGTCATTCCACAGCCCATCCTCCCCAAGCGACTCGACGAGGTTCTGCGATCCGGTGTAGGCGACCGCCCCATCGACCACGACGATCTTGCGATGGTTCCGGAGGTCGAATCGTGCCGCCTTGCGTTGGAACAGGCTGAGCGGGAGTGACTCATGCGCCTCGATGCCGAGCGCTCGAAGGCGCGGCAGGAGCCGGCGGAGCGTACGCGCGCCCGTACCCACGGTGTCGATCATCACCCGGCAGGTGACCTTCCGGGCGACGGCGCGCGACAGGGCCTCGGTCACGCGCTGGCCCACGGCGTCGTCGGCGTAGATGTAGTACTGCAGGTGCACATGCTGCCGGGCCGCGTCGATGTCGGTCACGATCCGGTCGATGGTGCCGTCGTAATCGGGCAGCAACTCGACGGTGTTGCCGCCGACGATGGGCAGGTGACCGAGGTTCTCGGCGAGCAGCACCGCCCCCGCGAACTCCGCCTTGATCACCGGCCGGCCGGCCCTCGGATGGCTCCGCATCCTGGCAATCAGGGTGCCCAGTTGCTCGCGGAGCCGGTCGTACTGCTCCACGCGTGCCCTGGGCAGCGTCCAGGAGCCCAGGGTGACGAAGGCCAGGAGCCCGATCCAGGGAGCCGCGAAGATGAACAGCAGCCAGGCCATGGCGGCCGAGGGCGGACGCCGGAACGGGACGACGCCGGCCATGACGATCCGGATCGTCCAGTCCGAGACCACAAACAGCTCGGCCCAAAATGCGGGCAGGTGCCAGCCACTCATCGTCTTCCTTTTGGAGGGGAGGCCATGGCTAGGCGGCGGCGGGGTCGGGTGCCATATTTCACGTCTTGATGAAGTACACTCTCGTCGGCCTCGAAGGCAACCAGAACGTCGAACTCCGCACGACCGCTCCCATGGTCGTGGGGCGTGCACTCACGAGCGACATCCCGATCGCCGACCCGACGATTTCGCGGCGGCACGCGGAGGTGTCGGTTGTCGAGGGCAAAGTGGTGGTGCGCGACCTTGGCTCGAGTAACGGCACCTTCCGGAACGGGGCGCAGATCACGGAGGCGACCTGCAATCACGGGGACGCGGTCACCTTCGGCAAGGTGCCCTTCAAGCTGGAGGTTCTGACACCAGCGTCCCCCGCCAGCCTGACGCCGCCGGGGCCTGCTCCGATGCCCGACCACGGCATGGCAAGCAGCAATCCGACCGTCGCCGCCCCGCCGCCAAAGATGGCCGGCGCAACGATCGTGAAGTCGCTGCCGGCCGACTTCCGCGACCTGCTGGCGGCCTCGCTGCGGTCGAAGGAACAGGAAGCGGTCAAGTCGTCCCCCAATGCCGTCACGTCCGAACGCGACGTCTCGACGACGCAGGAACGGCTGACCACGCTCCTCGATGTCTCCACCGAGCTCACCAAGTCCATCTCGGTCGACGCGCTTCTCGAGAAGATCGTGGCCAAGTCGTGGGGGATTTTCCCGGTCGATCGCGTGGCGATCCTGCTGGGGGACGACGAAGGGGTGCTGCACGCGAAGCTCGCCAAGGATCGCAAGGGGAACACGCTGGGCACGATGGTGCCGCAGTCGATCGCGCGCGCGGTGTACGGCGGACGGCAGGCCATCGTGTCCGAGGATGCGGGCGAAGACTCGCGCTTCGCGGGGCAGTCCATCGTGCTGCAGCAAGTCCGGTCGGCCATGTGTGCCCCGCTGGTGGGCAGCGAGGGGCGCGCGCTGGGCGTGATCTACGTGGACTGTCTCTTCACGCGGCACCGATTCACCGAAGACGACCTCGGGTTTCTCATCGCCTTCGGTGGCATCGCAGCGGTGGCCATCGAGAATTCGCAGTTCTCGGAGCGCATTCGCAAGGAAGCGCTCACGCGATCCAACTTCGAGCGGTTCTTCACCCCCGGGCTGGCGGCCCGCATCGCGAACAACCCGGACGCGATCAAGCTGGGCGGAGACAAGCGCACGGTCTCGGTCCTGTTCTCGGACATCCGCGGCTTCACGGCCATGTCGGAGACGATGAACCCGTCGGACATGGCCAAGCTCCTGTCCGAGTACTTCACCGAGATGGTGGAGTGCGTGTTCCGGCACGGCGGTACGCTCGACAAGTTCATCGGCGATGCGGTCATGGCGCAGTGGGGCGCGCCGCTCGCGGAGCCGGATGATCCAGACCGTGCCATGCGCGCCGCGATCGACATGATGCGCGAACTCGAGACGCTCAATGCCCGCTGGCGGGCCGAGGGGCGACCGACGCTGGCGATCGGTATCGGCCTCAACTGCGGCGAGGCGTTCGCCGGGAACATCGGCTCGGAGCGCCGCCTGGAGTACACCGTGATCGGGGACACGGTGAACACGGCCAGCCGCCTCTGCGGGGCGGCTGCCGCTGGCGAGATCCTGCTGTCGGAGCAGTTCCGCGCGGCCCTCAAGGACGCGCCCGCGCTGCAGAGCCACCCGCCAATGGAACTCAAGGGCAAGAGCCATCCGCTCCCGGTGTTCAGCGTGGTCCTGTGACCGTTGGCGCCGCGCCGCCGGACTATGTGCCGGTGATCGCGTCGCATGCGAAGGGGTTGGCCGTCCGCTCCGTCGCCGCCGCGCTCCAACACGCGCTCGAGGGCGGCCGCTCGCTCCACGCGTGGGCGGAATCGCAACCCGGTGCGCGGGCCTATCAGGGGCGCGCCACCGCCTGGGCCGTCACGCTCGGGCCTGAGCGCGTGGTGGTCCGGCACTCCACGCATGGCGGCGTGCTCGCGCCCGTGACCGGCGACCTCTTCCGGTCGCCGACGCGCGCACCGGCTGAGTTCGAGGCGAGTCAGCGCCTCGCCGCGCTCCAGATTCCGTCGCCCACGGTGATCGCGTACGCGGTGTATCCGGCCGCGCTCGGCTTCGCGCGCGCGGATGTCGCCACGCGCGAAGTCCCCGATGGCGAGGACCTGCTGGCCGCGCTGGCGCGCGCCAGCGTCGACGAGCGTCGATCCCGCGTGCTGCCGGCGGTCGCCCGGCTGCTCGATGCGATGGCGGTCACCGGCGTGCAACATCCCGACCTGAACGCGAAGAACATCCTCCTCGCCTCGAATGCGCAGGGCGACTGCGTGGCGTGGATCCTCGACGTCGACGTGGTCCGGTTCGAGGCGCCGAACGATCCCGAGAGCGATGCGGCCAATCGAGCCCGGCTCGCCCGTTCACTCGTGAAGCGCGCCGCCTTGTTCGCCGCACCGCTCACGACCGCGGACGGGGCGCTGCTCGGACTGCCGCAGGACGCGGCGTCGTGAGTCGCGGCTCTGTGAGTCGCGGCGCTGTGAGTCGCGGCATCTCGGCGCGACTGGATCGGGTGGGCATCGTGATGATGTCGGCCGCAGGCGACGTGGTCCACGTGCTCCCGGTGCTCCACGCGCTCAAGCGACATCATCCCGCGATGCGCGTCACGTGGGTGCTGCAGCCGGGGCCGGGCTCCCTGGTGGCCGGCCACCCGCTGGTCGACGAGGTCCTGTTCTTCCAGCGCAAACGCGGCCTCGAGGCGGTCTCGGCCTTCAACCATATTCGCGGTGCACTCGCCGAACGGCCGTTCGATCTCGTCCTCAACCTGCAGGTGTATTTCAAGGCGGGGTTGATCACCAGCTTCACGCATGCGCCGGTCAAGCTCGGCTTCGACCGTGCGCGCGCGCGCGACGGCAACTGGCTGTTCACGACGCACCAGATTCCACCGCACGCGGGGCAGCACGTGCAGGACCAGTACCTCGAGTTCGTCGATGCCCTCGGCGTGCCACGCGGCCCGGTCACCTGGGGGCTGGGCCCTTGGGAGAGCGAGCGGGCGTGGCAGCGCGAGTTCTTCTCGCGACTCGAGCGCCCGGCGGCCGCGATCATCGTGGCCACCAGCAAGGCCGAAAAAGACTGGCTCCCGTCACGGTGGGCCGAGGTGTGCCGCATCCTGTGGCATGACTTTGGCCTGCAGCCGGTGTTGTGCGGAGGCGAGTCCGCGCGCGAGTTGGCCGCGTGCGCGATCATCGAGCGCGAGTCCGGCGTGCCGACCGTCAACGCCCTCGGCAGCGGGCTTCGCCGCCTCACGGCCATTCTCGATGGCGCGGCGGTGGCAGTGAGCCCTGATACGGGGCCGCTCCACATGAGCGTGGCAATCGACCGTCCCGTGATCAGCCTCATCGCGTACTCGAACCCCAAGCGCGTGGGGCCGTACCGGCGGTTTCACGACCTCATGATCGACGCGTATGGCGAGCCGGGCGAGCACTACCCGGTGAACATGGAGAACCGTCCGGGGCGCATGGGACGCATTACCGTGGCGCAGGTGATCGAGAAGGTCGAGCGGTGGCGCAGCGCGTACGCGACGCATGTTCGCTCTCCCGTGTCGCTGAGCGAATCGGCATGATGGCGCATGTCATCCGGGCGCTCCCCCGAACGCGAAACGCCCCCCGTCCTCCAAAATGACCTCAGGAACACAGGCCGACTGGCGTGCGCGCGCCCTTGCCGCCAGCGACGTCGTCTCCCGCATCACCTCCGGTGACCGGGTCTTCATTCACGGCTCGAGCGCGACGCCAACGCCGCTGCTCGAGGCGCTCGCTGCGCGCACCGACCTGCACGACGTGCAGCTGTATCATCTGCACCTCAATGGCCCGGCGCCATTCGCCGACGAGGAGCACGCGGGACGGATCACGTCGAACTCGCTCTTCACCGGGCCGAACCTGCGCCGGAGCGTGTCCGAGGGCCGCGCCGACTACATCCCCGTGTTCCTCAGCGACATTCCGCGCCTCTTCGCGAGCCGCATGATCGATCTGGACGTCGCGATCGTGCAGCTCTCGCCGCCCGATGCGCACGGTCACTGCACCCTCGGGCCGTCGGTGGACGCGGCGCTGGCCGCCACCGTGCATGCGCGCACCGTGCTGGCGGAGATCAACACGGGGATGCCGCGCACGGTCGGCAATACCGTCGTGCCGCTGTCGCGTGTGTCCGCCTGGATGTCCTCCGACCGTCCGCTGCACGCACATCCGGCGTCGGCCCCGACCGACGTGGACCTCGCGATCGGCGAACTCGTCGCGAACCTGATCGAGGATGGCTCCACGCTCCAGATGGGCATCGGCACGATTCCGGACGCGGCCCTCGCCCGACTCGGCAACAAGGTCGGACTGGGCGTCCACACCGAGATGTTCTCGGACGGGCTGATTCCGCTGGTCGAGGGTGGCGTGGTCACCAACGAACACAAGCGGATCCATCGCGGACGGACCGTGACGAGCTTTGCGACGGGCACGCAGCGCCTCTTCGATTTTGTCGACGACAACCTGGCCGTCGAGTTCCACCCCTGCGACCGCACCAACGACACTGCACTCATCCGCGAGAACCCGCGCGTGGTCGCCATCAACTCCGCCATCGAGATCGACCTCACGGGCCAGGTGTGCGCCGACTCGATCGGGCACCGGATCTACTCCGGTATCGGCGGGCAGATGGACTTCATCCATGGCGCCGCACTCTCGGTCGGCGGCAAGCCGATCATCGCCCTGCCCTCGATGGCGGCTGGGGGCACCATCTCGCGCATCGTGCACGAACTGAAGCCGGGCGCGGGCGTGGTCACGACGCGAGGCCACGTGCACTGGGTCGTGACCGAGTACGGTGCGGTGAACCTGCATGGTCGCACGCTGCGTGAACGGGCCGACGCTCTCATCGGGATCGCGCACCCGGACGCGCGTGCCGAACTGTCCCGGCAGCTCCGCGCCGTCCGGCACTTTCCGGCCCACTGAGGGCGTCCGTCGGACCGGGAAACGGGCCGTCACACGGCCGGGGACGCTCCGGGATAGATTCAGATCATGTCGTCCCCGGTGCTCGCCGCCGCGCAGTTCGCCCACCTCGTGCACCTCGCGATGCACGGCCGTCCCGAGGCCGAGCTCGCCGAGCCCGTGCAGTCCGTTCTCGATGTGCTGCGCGTGCTCGAGGATAGCGGCGTGGACCTCTCCACCGACGGCCTGACGCTGCGCGCCAACCGCGACGACGTCCCCAATGCCCACCTGGGCGTGAGCGATCTCGTGGCGCAGTGTCACGCCCACGGCCTGTCGTCGCTGTACATCGCAAACGACACGCACGCGGACGAATTGCTGCTGGTGGCGCAGGCCATCGGCGCCGCGCCCGTGGTTGGTGCGGGCGAGGCGGCGTTGCGCGGAGCGCTCGTCGGCGTGGACCGTGTGATCCCGACGTTCTCGAGCATTCCGCAGGTGCAACCGCGGCCCACCCGCACGCTCACCCCCGAGGACTGGGGACGCGTGATCGTGCAGGAGCATGCGGCGGACGGACTGCCGTTCGCCGCGGTACGGCGTCCGACGATCTCGATCAACGAGCTGTTCGTGCGGTTGCTCGCGAGTCCCCCGAAGGCACAGATGACGGGATTGCTGGAGCAGCTGTTCGTGCTGCTGGGTGACGCGGTCCGCGACGACAATCGGCGCGTCGTCCTCGAGGTGTTCGAGTTCGTGGCCGACCGTGGCGATCGCGAACGACACTTCGACCTGCAGGAACTGTATCGGCAGTACGAGCGGCGCATGGTCCGTCCCCTCACGCTCGCGCCCCTCTGCAAGCAGG
>JANMLN010000121.1:0-4935 GCA_031372565.1 Gemmatimonadota bacterium
GAAGCCGAACTCGGTGACACGCAGCTGTGGGTGCGGGTCAACTGCCTCAATTCGCCCTGGATCCTCGACGACCTCGAGCAGATCGTGAAGGACGCGGGGAACCGGCTCGACGTCGTCATGATCCCCAAGGTCGAAGGACCATGGGACATCCACTTCGTCGATCAGTATCTCGCGTTGCTCGAGGCGCGCTATGGCGTGATGCGTCCGATTCTCATCCACGCGCTGCTCGAGACGGCCGAAGGGGTCAAGAACGTCGAGGCGATCTGCGGCGCAAGTCCGCGCATGCATGGCTTGTCGCTCGGACCCGCCGACCTCGCGGCCTCGCGCGGAATGAAGACCACGCGCGTGGGCGGCGGTCATCCGTTCTATGGCGTGCTCGCGGACCCGAAAGAAGGCGAGAGCACGCGCGTCTTCGCGCAGCAGGACCTGTGGCACTACACCGTGGCGCGCATGGTTGATGCGTGCGCGTCGCACGGAATGCGCGCCTTCTACGGACCGTTTGGCGACATCCGCGACGAAGCGGGATGCGAAGCACAGTTCCGCAACGCGTTCATCATGGGCTGCGCCGGAGCGTGGTCGCTCGCGCCGAACCAGATCGCCATTGCGCGTGCCGTCTTCAGCCCCGATGCCAAGGAGGTGCTGTTCGCGAAGCGCATTCTCGACGCCATGCCGGACGGCAGCGGCGTGGCGATGATTGACGGCAAGATGCAGGACGACGCGACCTGGAAGCAGGCGAAGGTCATCGTCGATCTTGCGCGCCTCGTCGCGCAGAAGGATCCCGCCCTCGCAACGGCGTACGGCTTCTGATGGCGACCAAGACGCGGCACGGCTACTTCTTCGAGGACTTTCGCGTGGGCGCCACGCTGGTCCACGCGACTCCGCGCACCGTGACGGAAGGGGACCAGGCGCTGTACACGGCGCTGTTCGGCGCGCGCTTCGCCGTGGCGTCGTCGGCGCCGTTTGCGCACTCGGTCGGGCTCACGCGTGCCCCGGTGGACGATCTCCTCGCCTTCCACCTCGTCTTCGGAAAGACGGTCCCCGACATCTCGCTCAACGCGATCGCGAATCTTGGCTACGCATCCGGCCGCTTCGGCGTGCCGCTCTATCCCGGCGACACGGTGCGCACGACGTCCGACGTGCTGGGGATCAAGGAGAACAAGGATGGGAAGACCGGGATTGTGTGGGTCCGCTCGATCGGGGTGAACCAACACGGTGCGATGGTGGCGGAGTACGTGCGCTGGGTGATGGTCCGCAAGGGCGACGTGACCGTGCCTGCGCCGACCACCGTTGTGCCCGCGCTGCCCGACGCCGTATCGGTGGAGCAGCTCGACGTGCCGTATCGGTTGGAGCCGGGCTCCTACGACGGGACCTTGGCAGGAAGCCCCGACGCGTGGGAGGACTACGCGGTGGGCGAGCGTATCGACCACGTGGACGGCATGACCATCGAGGAAGCCGAGCACCAACTCGCGACTCGGCTCTACCAGAACACGGCCAAGGTGCATTTCAACCAGCACGTCGAGCGCGAGGGGCGCTTTGGACGGCGCATCGTGTACGGCGGCCATGTGATCAGCGTGGCGCGCGCGCTCTCGTTCAATGGACTGGCCAATGCGGTGCGCATGGTGGCGATCAATGGTGGGCGGCACGTGAACCCCGCGTTCGCCGGCGACACGGTGTACGCCTGGTCCGAAATCCTCGCGTCGCATGCGCTTCCCGGGCGGGACGACCTGGGCGTCCTGCGCGTCCGCACGGTGGCCACCAAGGACCGCGCCTGCGCCGACTTCCCCTACCAACTCGCCGACGGGAGCTACGATCCGGCCGTCCTGCTCGACTTCGACTACAGTGTCGTGATGCCACGGCGTCGGTCGGTCCGACCGCTGGCGGCAGCTGCCGTACCCTGACCACTCCCCGTCGTGGCGCAGCGTTCCCGATGGGTTGCGCGTGTTATCAGGTTGTCCTTTTTGGCCACCGACGTCGTCGAGCGCTTCCGGCGCACGCACTTTCCCCCGGATCCCCACTCATGCATCGCGTCGCTACCGTTCTGATCGCGCTCTCGGCTGCCTCGTCGCTCACGGCTCAGCAGCCCGGGCCGCAGGGAGGGCGCCCCGCTGGCGCCCCGGCCGACTCAGCGCTACGCGTCCCGTTCTCCGGGCCCGCGCCCGGCCCGCGCCCGTACAACCGCGTGATCACGCCGGAGGCCAAGACCAAGCGTGGCTTCCTGATCGTGCACCGTGTGGCCGACAAGCTGTACTTCGAAATCCCCGCGGGTGCGCTCGACAAGGACCTGCTCGCGGTCGGGCGGTTCACGCGTGCAGCGGCGTTCGACCCGCAGGCCGGGGGCGGCGGCGGCGGGTTCGGCGACTACGTCGGTGACCAGTTCGTGGAACGGACGCTGCGTTTCGAGCGCGTGGGGAATCGCGTGTTGCTCCGCTCGCCGTCCTTTGCGATCTCGGCGGACTCTACACTCGCGGTGTACCGTGCCGTCCAGGGCTCCAACTACGCGCCGATCGTGGCCGCGTTCACAGCCGAGTCGTTCGGCCCGGACAGTGCCGCCGTCATCGATGCAACGCGTCTCTTCACGACGAGCATTCCCGAACTGGCGGCGATTCGGGGCGGTGTCGACGCATCCCGTTCGTTCATCGAACGCGTGGCGGCCTTCCCCGACAACGTCGAGATCGAGGCCACCCAGACCGGCACCGCACAGGGCGCGCCGGGCGGCAACCCGCTTGCAGCGATTGGCGCGCCGCGTCCGGCGCAGAGCGTGCTGGCGCACTGGTCGATCGTGCGTCTGCCCGAGCAGCCGATGATGGCGCGCCGGTTCGACGAACGCGTCGGCTACTTCGCGAGCCGGACCGTGGACTTCGGCGCCGAGCAGCGTGCCGCGCCGCGCGCCTGGATTGCGAAGTACCGGCTCGAGTGCTCCGACCGGAAGGCGGGAAACCTGTGCTACCCCAAGAAGCCGATCACCTACTACGTCGACCCGGGCACGCCGGACCAGTGGAAGCCGTGGGTGCGGCGTGCCATCACCAGCTGGCAGGCGGCGTTCGAGGCGGCCGGCTTCAAGGACGGCATCGTGGCCGCCGAGGTTCCGACGGATGACCCCGAGTGGTCGGCCGAGGACATTCGCCACACGATGATCCGGTGGCTGCCGTCCACGGTCGAGAACGCCGTGGGGCCGCACGTGTCTGATCCGCGCACGGGTGAGATTCTGAATGGCTCCGTGCGCATGTTCCACAACATCGCCAAGCTCCAACAGAGCTGGTACTTCACGCAGGTCGCGCACCTCGATCCGCGCGCGCGCAAGTTCCCGTTCCCGGACACGCTCATGGGGCGGCTGATCGAGTTCGTGGTTGCGCACGAGATCGGTCACACGCTCGGACTGCAGCACGACCAGCTCGGCAGCTCGACGTATCCGGCCGACTCGGTACGGTCGGCGAGCTGGGTGCGCACGATGGGGCACTCCCCGAGCATCATGGATTACTCGCGCTTCAACTACGTGGCGCAACCGGAAGACAAGATCGCGATCGCCGATCTCGTCCCGGGCATTGGTCCGTACGACAAGTGGGTCATCATGTGGGGCTACAAGCCGGTCCCAGGCGCCACCAGCACCGAAGGGGAGCGCCCGACGCTGGATGCCTGGGCCCGCCAGCAGGACACAGTGCCATGGTATCGCTTCTCGGCCAACAACGAGTTCGGTGGTTTCGGCACGCAGTCCGAGGCCGTCGGCGACGCGGACCCGGTCAAGAGCACGCGCCTCGGCCACAAGAACATCGAGCGCGTGATCGGGTACGTCGCGGCTGCGGCCACCCGGCCGGGCGAAGACAACAGCGAGCTGCGTGAGACGTACGATCGCACCGTTGGCCAGTGGGCGACGGAAGCGGGGCACGTGGCCACGATCGTTGGTGGCGGCAGCGTGCAGTACAAATCGGGCAGCCAGAGCGGCGCAGTGTACACGCCGCTCTCGCGGGCGCGGCAGGTCGAGGCGATCGGCTTCTTGAACGAGAGTGTCTTCAAGACGCCAACGTTCCTGATTCGTCCGGAGATCGCGAGCCGGATCGAGGCGGGGGGCATGGTCACGCGCATCAACGGCGCGCAGGGGCGCGTGCTCAACACCTTGCTCGACGATCAGCGCCTCAACCGGTTGGTGGAGATCGAGTCGCGTGGTGGCGATGCGTATCCGCTGGCCACGATGCTCGAGGATCTGCGCAAGGGCGTCTGGTCTGAACTGGCCACTGGTCGCGTGACGATCGACGCCTACCGTCGCGGCGTGCAGAATGCGCATCTCGCGGCCGTGGACCGGAAGCTGAACGCGCCCGCAGTCACGATTCCGGCCGGGCTCTTCCCGCCGGGCTTCACGCCGCCGCGCCCGCTGTCCGAGGACGCGAAGTCGCAGCTCCGCGGCGATCTCACGGCGCTGCGCGGTGCGGTCAAGGCGGCGGTCGCCAAGGCGGGCAATGCAGCCACGCGGAACCATCTCACCGCGGCGGATGCTCGCATTGGTCGCACGCTCGATCCGCGTGGGGGCGGCAACTGATCGTCGTCCTGAGCGAAGCGAAGGACCTGCTTGTGTCGTCCTGAGCGAAGCGAAGGACCTGCTTGTGTCGTCCTGAGCGAAGCGAAGGACCTGCTTCTAGGTCCTCCGCTTCTCTCTCCCCCCCCTCTCACCCCCCATGCCCACCCCCTCCAAGCCCTCCTCACCCTCTCCAACCCTCGCGGCGCAACTCACCCCTCCGCGCTGGTTGACGATCGTGATGGCGGCCTTGGAGCGGGTCGCACCGCGGGGCGGTGGCCTCATCGCCGCCTCGCTCTTTACCACGCCGCGCCGGCACCGCACTCCCGACTGGGAGATGGCCCTCCGCGCCACCGCCCGCACCCGGCGCGTCGAAGACACGTTGCAGATCTGGGAGTGGGGGCCCCCCAATCGCGCGCCCATCGTCC
>JANMLN010000075.1:0-4277 GCA_031372565.1 Gemmatimonadota bacterium
GTCGGCCGAGCGCTGGTAGGAGCGCTGCGCCTGGTCGTAGCTGGCCTTGGCCTGCGCGACCGCAGCGCGGGCCGAGGCGAGCGCTGCCTCGGTGCGCTGCACCGAGCCCTCGAACTGACGGGGGTCGATCTCGAGCAGGAACTGGCCCTGCTTGACCACGTCGCCTTCCTTGACCGCGAGCCGCACGATGCGACCGGTGATGTCGGCCGAGAGGTTGACCTTGGTGCGGGGCTGCACCTGGCCACTGGCGGTGACCGACGCGACGAGATCGCGCTTGGTCACCGACTCCATCCGGACTTCAGTGGCTTTCGGGCCACGGTTGGCCGCCATCGAGACGCCGACGACGAAGACACCAACCACGGCGGCGCCAATCAGGGACCACTTCATACGCTTGGACATCACGAGCCTCGGAGAGAGCTTGGGGGCGGGAACTATCGGAGGGGACGACCGGCGGCCTGTTCAAGCGCCACGAAGTCCCGGTGGAACTGGAAGATCGAGGTAATGCGGTCGGACTCCGCACGCTCGAAATCGGCGCGCGACTGGATGACTTCGACGAGCGAGTTGAGACCGACCCGGAACCGCTGCTCGGCGAGCGTGAGCGCCTCGCGAGCGGCCTGCGCGTTCCGGGTGTTGAGCGTCACCGACTGCGCGTCAGTCTGCAAGGTGAGATACGCAGCAGTGACGTCGGCCGTTAGCCGGAGCTCCTGGGCCCGGACGTTGTACTGGGCATCGGAGCGTGCCGCCTCGGCCACCTGCACCCGCTGCTCGCGGGCAAAGCCGTCGAAAATCGGCAAGCTGAAGGCCAAGCTCAACGTGTACGGGTTCCGCTCGAAGCTGAGCGGGAACTGGTCCTGCTGGGCCTGCAGCCGACGGCGGATGCCGGCCGTATCGGCCGCTGGATTGGAGGCAATCGCGGCCGCCACGTTCCCGTTCACGTAATTGCCGCTGAAGCGCTGTGTGTAGCCGCTCAGGTTGGCCGAGAGCTGCACGTTCGGGAGATACTGCGACTTGGCCGAGCGGGAGTTGACCGCGCTGGCCGCTTCGCGATCACGGAGAGCGCGCAGGGCCGGATTCCGGTTGCGTGCCTCGTCGAGCAGCTGTTCGAGCGATTGCCCGGGCAGCGTGACAGGCAGCGTCGTGACCAGCTTGACGTCGCCCGGCTGGGCCACGCCGATGTTCTGGAACAGACGCAACTTCTCGACTTCGCCGAGGTTGCGGGCCTGCAGCACGGCGACGCGCTGCGTGCCTACCTGAACTTCGGCGCGTCGCACGTCGAGATCGGTCGCCGATCCGGCGGCCTGGCGTGCCTTGGCGAGATCAAGCTGCACGATCGTGTTCGCGAGCAAGGTGTCCTGCAGTGTGGCGCGTGCTTCCTGCTGCAGCACCGCCATGTACTGGGAGGTCACCGACTGGCGGAGCGCCAGAACGCCGGCCTCGACATCGAAGTCCGCTGCCGTCGCACCCAAGGATTGCTGGCGCGTGTTCAGCCAGACACTCGGCGACAGGTCCAGCTGTGCCGACAGGCCGAAGTTCGAGTTGACCTGGTCGGCGGAGGCGCCAAACGAGACGCCGCCGAAGTTCTGCGGCCGACCCTCGCGAAACCCGGCCGACACGTTGGTCGACACGGACGGAATGAAGGCCCCATAGGCGGCCCGCTGTGCAGCTCCGGCGCGGGTGCGGCCGTTGAGCGTCTGCAGGTAGACGGGGTTGTTGCGCTTGGCGAGCACGAGGGCCTCGTCGAGCGTGAGCGTCGGGGTCGCCGCGCGGGAGCCGCCTTGGGCGACGAGCACCGCTGGCAGGAGGACGAGCGAAGCGAGGGCGAAAGCAGGCAGGCGCATGGACACAACGTGAAGGAGAGGTCGCCGAACGATCCCCCCTACGCGCGGCCTGCGCGGCGGGTTTCAACGATCCGGCTCAGCGCGGGACCAAGGGGCGGGGCGGCTCGTCTCGCTGGGCCACGAGGCCTTGGGACGGGATGGCCACGCGCAGGACACGCCCGTCGGCGTCGGCCCAGAGCACCCGCTCCACGCCATCGGGGCTGACGCAGGCAACGACGCTGGCCACGATGGCCTGTCCCGCAACGTCGATGGTCTGCGAGCCGCGATCCATGAGCCGGAGCACGACCTGCTGGTTGCGCCGCGGCACGATCACGGCCACGGTCGCGGCCCGCCGTCGGCGGGCCATCGCGACGAAGTGGTACTGGTGGAAGACATCGTCGTCGAGCAGGAGGGCGCCGTCGGCGACCAGAAACTCGCGCACCGCGTCAATGCCGGCGCGCGCAATACGCGCGCTGACCCGGCCGGCGCCGACGGTACCCGACCAGCGCTCCTCGACATCCGTGCCGCGCTGGGTCTCCAATTGATAGGAGAGCGCCACCCCGTCGGAACGGGCCGACAGGGCGGGGAACAAGCGCAAGTCATCGTAGACCGCGCTGGCCTGTGCGACGAAAACCGCGGGACCGCTGGTGGTCGGCGTGGACCGGATGCTGAACTCTTCGCGGCCCACGCGTGTCTCACGGCGGCTCACGGTGAAGCTGCCTTCGTCGACGATGTTCACCTGCGCGCGCAGCGTCGGGGCAGCGAGGGCGAGCAGCAGGGCCAACCGGATCGGAAGAGACGGGTGCATGGCGGTAGAATGATAGCGGTGCGCGTCCGACGACCGTCGGCACGCGACGTCTGCGGTGGAGGCTTTGGTGACGGCCGGTAGCGACGGCGAGATGCGGAGGCGATGGGCGTGGGTCGCGTCGGCGGCCACGGCCCTGATTGCGGCGGCGTGGTGGCTCCGGGCAGCATCGCCGGCGGCGCTCATGCTGGCGACGGTCGGCGCCGTCGCGATGCTCGTGCTCGGCGCCCGCCTTGCGAGCGGGAAGCGTCGCGCCGCCATCGCGGGGGCGCTCGTCGTGCTGGCTTCGGTTGCTGCGGTGCCGGGGCAGCGGGCGCTCCAGCAGCTGCGATCTGACTGGCCCGCCTACGCGGCGCGCACCGAACGGGACGGATTGACGGCGCTGCAGCGCGAGGTCGCGCAGGGGGTGACGAAGGCGCGCGCGGCGGCTCGCGCCGCGCTCGACATGCCGCGACCACCAGCCGGAACGATGCGCTTGCCGGAAGCGCCGGCCTCTGGAGGCGACATCGGGGTCGTCCGCTACCAGGACACGCTGGTCGTGGGCTGGTCGGGCGTCATGCGCGTCAGTCCCGAACGGCTCACCGCGCCGGTGGGGGCCGTGTTCACTCCCTTCTATTTGGTGGCGTATGCCACCGAGGTGCGCGACGGCGCGCGCGCGACCGCGACCGTGCTCGTGCACGCGGAGCCGCCCGCCGACCAATTGGCCGCGGCGCTCGACGAGTCGGTGATGGCACAGAGCGGCGTGGGGAAGTTCGCCTACGCGTCGGTGGCGGCGGCCGGGTCGTTCGAGCTCGTGGAAGTCGACGGGCAGCCGTTGTTTGCGGCACGAGCGGTGGCACCGACGCCGATGGCCGCGGAGGTGGCGGTCCTGGAGCGATCGCGAGGGCTCGTTGGCCCCCTGCTCGCGCTCGCCCTGTTGGCGATGGTGGCCGCGGCCTGGGGACGCGGGGCGACGCTGCGCATTCGCCTGGTGGCGCTCTGGGTGGTGCTTGCCGCGGTCGCGGCCACGCCGCTCAACGTCTATTCGAACACCTCGCGCATCTTCGATCCGGCCGTGTACTTCGCGCGCTTCGGCGGGCCGTTCACCGCCACGCTCGCGGCCCTGGCCGCGACCAGCGCGACCGCCCTGCTCGCCCTGCTCGCGCTGCAGCGGTCGCCTGGCCGTGTGCTGTCGCGACGACAGGCGGCCGTCGCGGTCGTCGTCATCGCGGCGCTCGGGCCGCTGCTGCTGCGCGACCTCGCGCAGGGCATCGTCCTTCCGTCCGACGGTGCGAGCTTTGCACTCTGGGCGGCGTGGCAGGGCGCGCTCTTCCTCGCGGCCATGGCGATCGTGGTGGCGGGCACCGCAGCCGGCCGCGACGCCCTCGCCGCGCGCCGGGGACTCTCCCCCGCGGTGGGTCCGACGCTCGCCGCTCTCGCCGCAGGCGCGGCCCCCCTCCTCTGGCGCGCGCCGGAAGGCTGGCCGGATTGGTACACGGCGGTCTGGGCGCTGGCCATCCTCGCGCTGGCGCTCGCGCGCCGGTCGCCCTGGTTCATCGTCTCGTGTGCCCTCGTGGCGGGACCCGGCGCGGTCACGCTCGTGTGGGGGGCCACGTCGCGTGCGCGCGTCGAGTTGGCGCGCGCCGACGTGGTCCGGCTCCGCACCCCGGATCGCG
>JANMLN010000082.1:0-11045 GCA_031372565.1 Gemmatimonadota bacterium
GAGATCCTCGTCCTCCTCGAGCGCTTCATTCGCACCGAGCAGGCGTTGGGTCCCGCCGGCTCACGGGCCGAGCTCCTCTCGCGGTTTGCGCGCTCCGAGCTCTCGGCGGCCGGCGCGCTCACGCATCTCGCGTCCTGGTCACCGTCCGGCGAGGTGGTCGCCCAGCTCGATCTCGCCCCGTTCCCCGAGGACGCGGTGGAGCGCCTCGCGCTCGTCAACACCGCCCGCCGGGATGGCACCGTACGCGTCGTCCGGGCGTCCAACATCCCATGGCTGCAATTGATGGTGGCGATACCGCATCTCGGCGGCGCGGTGACGACCATCGTGGTCGCACCGCGCTCGCGCCTGCTGCCCGATGACCCCTTTGGCGTCCTGCTCGGGCTGGCACCGGCGGTGGTCGCCGATCCGCCGTACAGCTTGAGCCTCGCCGGGGCGGCGGCGCCCGTGGCTGGCCCGCGCGAACGCTGGCAGCGTCGCGGGACCGAGCTGCACGGGGACTGGGAGTTTGCCGGTGTCAACGGACCGATGCGCGTCCATGCATCCGTCGAGCTGCGCTCGATGGAGTCGTTGGTGCCGCGGGGCGCCTTGCTCGTCCTCGCCGACGTCGTCCTCGTCGCGCTGCTCTGGGCGGGCAACGTCGCCGCCGGCGGCGCGCTCCGTCGTTGGCTGCGCCTCCGGCGTGATGTCTGGCTCGGCTCGTTCCGCGTCCGACTGACGCTCGGCCTCTTCGCGTTCGCGCTGCTGCCGGTGCTCGCGTTCGCCGCTGTCGCGGTGCGGCGACTCCAGTCGGACGACTTGCGCTCGCGCGAACTCGTGGTGCTCGAGACGTTGCGCGGCGCGGTCTCGTCGAGCGAGGACGTGCAGCTGCTGCAGCTCGCCGAGCGGCTCGACACGCCGCTCCTGCTGTACGGCGATGGCGCACTGCTCAAGGCGAGTGAACCGCTGCACGAAGTGCTCGCGCCCACCGGGCGCTTTCTCGACCAGTCGCTGCTCACGGGGCTTGGTCCGGACGACCTCATTGCCACGACGCGCGAGGAGCGACTGGGTCGCTATCGCGCGCTGGTCGGGTATCGCTCGATCGAGGCGTCGACCTACGCCACGCGCTTCCTGCTCGCGGCGCCTGCGCGCACAGACGCGCTGGAGCTCGATCGGCGACGCAACGACCTGCTGATCCTCCTGCTGTTTGCGGCGAGTGCGGCTGCGCTGGCCGCATTCTGGCTGTCGGGGGTCGTGGCGCGGCAACTGGCGTCGCCCATCGAGGTGCTGCGGCGCAATGCGCTGGCCGTCGCTGCCGGTGAGCGACCGGAGTTGCCGGGCACGCCGCTGTCGGAGTTCGTGCCCGTGTTCCGCGCCTTCGGCCGCATGACAGATGACCTGGGCGAGAGTCGCGCCGCGCTGGAGGCGGCGCAGCGGCGCACCGCCGCCGTGCTCTTGAACGTGGCGTCGGGCGTCGTGGCCGTGGACGAGGGTGGCGTGGTGGTGCTGGCGAACCCGCGCGCCGAAGCGATCATCGGCTCGCTGCTGCCTGCGGGCAGCGCGCTGGAGGGTGGCATCGCCGGGTCGCTGGGGCGCGAGGTCCGATCGTTCGCGCTGACGGAGGCACCAGAGCGCGAGTTCGACCTGCCGGTGGGCGCGCGGCGGCTGCATGCGCGGCTCACCCGGCTTCCCTCGTCGCGCGGCTTCGTGATCACGGTCGACGACGTGACGGAACTCGCGCGGGCGCAGCGCGTGCTCGCGTGGGGCGAGATGGCGCGCCAGGTCGCGCACGAGATCAAGAACCCGCTCACCCCGATCCGGTTGGGCGTGCAGCACCTGCAGCGTGCGCGGCACGACCCCCGCGTCGACTTCGACGAGGTGCTGACGCGCAACGTGGAGCGCATTCTGGCGGAGATCGACCGGTTGGACGAGATCGCGCGGACGTTCAGCCGCTTCGGGACGACGCCGGCGGCGCGGCCCGCGCGCGAGGGGGTCGCCGTGGACGAGCTGCTGCGCGACGTGGTGGCGCTCGAAGGGCTCGGCGCCGGAGACGAGGTGCAGTGGGTGGTGGAGGTGGCTCCCGCGTTGCCGCGTGCGCTCGCGCGGGACGACGAGTTCCGCGAAGTGTTGCTCAACCTGCTCGAGAATGCCCGGCTTGCCGATGCGCGCACGGTGCGCGTCGAGGCCCGGACCATGGGCGACCGCGTGATGGTGACGGTGGCGGATGACGGCGACGGGATCGCCGCGGACGCGCTGCCGCGCGTCTTCGAGCCGCACTTCAGCACGCGGACCTCCGGCAGCGGGCTCGGGCTGGCGATCTGTCGCCGGTTGGTGGAGGGATGGGGCGGCGCGATTGGTCTCGAGTCGGTGCCTGGCCGGGGCACGACCGTGACGCTCACGCTGGCGGCAGCCTCTCACACTGGCGAACTTCCACCCAGATGAGTACGCCGACGCACAGCGGGTCCCACCGCGCGGTCCAACCTGTTCCCGCGCACCTGCAGGGGTGGCAATTGCCTCCTGACTGGCGGTGGGGGCAGGTGGGGATGTTCGCGGACTACCGCCACGTGCAGGAGATCATCGACGCGCTTGGCCGGTCGCTGGCACTGGTCAGCGCGCCCGAAGCGGCGCACGCGGACTGGTTGCGCGAGGAGGCGCGCACGCTTGCGCATTCGAGTCATCCAACGATTCCGACCACCTATCACTACTGGACGCGCGACGCCACCAGTCCGCGCGGCCCGGGGTACTTGCGTCGCTGGATCGCCGGCGAGACCGTCGGTGCACGCTCGCGGCGCGTCGGCACGGAAGGCCTCGCCTACATGCTGACCATTCTGCGCGCTGCGGGCTCCGCGCTGGCGTACCTGCACGATAGCGGCATCGTCCACGGCGCCATCTCCGCCGAGCACACGTGGGTGACGCCGACGGGACGAGTCTGGTTGCTCGGCTGGCAGTGGGCCGTACCGCGCAGCTTCGTGCCCGACGGGCTGTCGCCCGATCCGCAGTTGGTGGTCGGAGCGCCAGAGCTGCGCGATGCGCCGTGGGCGCCGACGCTCGCGTCGGACCAGTGGCAGCTCGGCGCCATGTGCTTCGCGGCGCTGACCGGCGAACCGCCGCCGTCGGCCGACATCCCGCCGCTCCGCTGGGTCTCGCCCGAAGTGCCCGAACCCGTGGCCGCCATCATCGATCGTACGCTCGCCGTGAAGCCGGAGGATCGTTACCCGAGCATGACCGCGCTGCTTCGCGCCGTCGACCGCACGGTGGCCTCGCGCACGCTGCTCGTGAACGCCGACGAAACGCCGCAGCGACCGCGCGACGAGTCCGATGAGGCGCGACTGCGGTGGGCAACGGCCGACGACTACCAAGTGAGTTCGCCCCTCGGCCGCGGCACGTTCGGCTCGGTGTGGCGCGTGCGTGACCTCGCGCTCGGCCGCGAGGTGGCGCTCAAGATGTTGCATCCCGACATCGCGCGGATGCCCAGTGTCGTCGCGCGCTTCCAGCGCGAGGCGCGACTCGCCGCGCAGCTCGCACATCCGGCCATCGTCCCCATCTACGACTGGGACAGTCGTGGCGAAGTGGCGTGGTACACCATGGAGCTCGCCGAGGGCGGATCGGTGGCGCAGCTGGTGGCGCGACAGGGACCGCGTCCGCTCGAGGAGATCGCGCCGCAGGTCTACATGGTGCTCGACGGTCTCGAGGCCGCACATGCGATCGGGATCATCCATCGCGACCTCAAGCCGGAGAACATCCTCATCGATCGCTACTGGCGTTGGCGCGTCGCCGACTTCGGCATTGCGCTGGCGGGTGGCGAGGAGACCGCGGGGATGACGGGCACCCCGGCCTTCGCCGCACCGGAACAACTCCTCGGCGAGTCACAGGGCCCGCTGGCCGATTGCTTCGCGCTCGCGGCGATTGCGGTCTTCGCCCTGACTGGCAAGCCGCCCTTCGGCGAAGAGAACGCGCAGGCCGTCCTCGCGCGCCAACTCGCGGGCGACTGGGATCGCGACGCCTTTCCCGACGCCATCGCGCGCTTTTTCGCGAAGGCGCTCGCGCCGCAACCGGAGCACCGGTTCACCGACGCGGCGGCCATGAAGACGGCGTGGCTGGCGGCGGTGGAAGAGACGATGGACGAAGCGAGCGAGTCGGACTCGTGGTGGTCCCGGCTCGTGCGTACCGTACGACGGTAGCGCCGACCCGTTGCGCGTCGCCGCGGCCCGCCGCCAGCGCGTGATGTCGCCGCCTCCCCCATGAGAAACGCCACGCCCCGATCCGTCTTCGAGGATCCCTCCGGAAGGCGGTGGCGCATCGTTCGGCGGATCGCGATCGCGACGGGCGTGGTCACGTCGCTGCTGACGCTGACCGTGATTGCCGGCGTGCTGCTTCCGCCCCTGCTGCCCGGGGTGAACTGGACGATGGCGCCCGTGGGGCCCAAGCGACCACCTCGACTCATCACGTCGGAGGCCGAGCGCGCGCAGGATCAGGCGCGCCGCCAACTGCGCCGGTACCGCGACGGTCTGCGCGTACCGCCCTCGGTGCGCGCGTCACGGCTTCCGTTGGTCAAGTGGTCGGGCGGTGCCAAACCGAAGGCCGCGGGAGAGCCGATCGTCGCGGGCTTCTACGTGAACTGGGACGACAATTCACTGGTGTCGCTCCGGGCACACGCGGCGAAGCTCGACTGGGTCATCGGCGAGTGGGCGTTCGTGGCTCCGTCGGGTGACTCGCTGCTGGTGAAGTTCGACCGCAAGGTCCCGTACGTGCTGTCGCTGCTCAAGCCGGCGGACCGGCCGGCGATGCTGTTGATGATCTCGAACGCGCAGGATCGGCAGACCTTCGACGAGGGGCGGCTCCGACGCCTCGTCTCCCGGCGCGCGGCTCGCCAGCGGGTGGTCGCGCAGCTCGTGGATGCCGTGACCACCTACGGGCTCGCGGGCGTCACGATCGATTTCGAGAACATCCCGGCCGGTCTCGAGGACGACTTCTTCCGGTTCACCGAAGAGGTGCGCGGCGCCATGCGGCAGCTCAACAAGCTGACCACGCAGGCGATCTCGCCCTTCGAGTCGGACGAGTTCGTCCGGCGCGCCGGTCGGGAGAACGACCATGTCATCATGATGCTGTACGACGAGCACGCGGGGCCGAAAGACCCGGGGCCGGTCGCGAGTCAGGGGTGGTACGTGTCGAAGGCCGAGCACGCGATCAGTCTGCTGCCACCGCGCAGTGCCATCCTCGGGATCGGGGCGTTTGGCTACGACTGGAACGATGCCGCTGGCGCGACGCGCGTGGACGCCCAGACCTTCCAGGACGTGATGAAGGCGGCCCGCGCCCGTCCGGACGCTGTGCGCACCGATGCGCGCTCGCTCAACCCGTACCTCGTCTGGACCGATCGCGACTCGGTCGATCACCTCACCTGGTTTCTCGACGGCACGACCGCGTGGAACCAGATCCGGGCCGGTGGGCGTCTCGGGGCAGCCGGACATGCCATCTGGCGACTCGGCAGCGAGGATCCGTCGCTCTGGAACGTGCTGAGCGAGCACGGGCTCTCGAAGGATGCGGGGGCGTTGGCGACCATCCCGGGCGGCTACGACGTGGAGTTCGACGGCGAGGGCGAACTCCTGCGCATCCTGGTGAAGCCGACGGATGGCGAGCGCGGCGTGAAGCTCGACGAGGCGTCGGGGCTCGTCACGTCCCAGACGCTCGTGCGGGCCCCGTCGGCGACGATCGTGCAGCGCACAGGCAGTGGTCCGCAGCGGCCGGGTGGCAAGCGGATCGCGCTGACCTTCGATGATGGTCCGGACGGCACGTGGACAGGCCCGATCCTCGACACGCTCAAGGCGCGCGGAGCACCGGCGACCTTCTTCGTGATCGGCGGCAACGTGGAACGACGGCCCGGACTCATGCGCCGCATCGTGCGGGACGGGCACGAGTTCGGCAATCACACCTGGTCGCACCCGAATCTGGGACTCGTAGCGCCGTTTCTGGTGCGTCTGGAGATCGCCGCCAATGCGCGTCTGCTCGAGGCGATCCTCGACAAGCGGTCGGTCTTCTTTCGTCCGCCGTACTTCGGAGACGCCGAACCGACCTCGACCGACGAACTGATACCGGTGCAGATCGCCAGCGAGATGGGCTACATCACCGCGGGCGTGCACATCGACTCCGACGACTGGAAGAATCCCGAGCCGGCCGTCATCGTCGAGACGGTGTTGCGGGAACGCGAGCGCGGCAACGTCGTGCTGCTGCATGACGGCGGTGGCGACCGCGCCAATACCTTGGCGGCGCTGGGTCCGATGATCGACTCGCTACGCGCGCGCGGCGACACGCTCGTGTGGCTCTCGGCGCTCGCAGGGGTGCCGCATGACGAGGCGATCCTGGCGCTGCCACCTCGCAGCGCGGCGCAGCGCCTGATCGAATTGGGCACCTTCGGCGCCGTGGGACTCGTCGAGTGGGCGGTCTACTGGATCTTTCTGGCGGCGGTCATCCTCGGGACGGCGCGCATCGTGGTAGTGCTGGTGCTGGCGGCGTGGGAGCGCATGCGGCGAGTCCCCGCGCACGCCGGGTTCGCCCCCCCGGTGGACATCCTGGTGCCAGCGTTCAACGAGGCGAAAGTGATCGTCCGCACCGTGGAGAGCCTGTTGGCGCAGGAGTATGCGGGAGGCATCCGGGTGATGGTCATCGACGACGGCTCCCCGGACGATACCGCCGAGGTGGCGCGCGCGGCCTTCGCGAACGACGCGCGCGTCGAGGTCGTCCTCAAGCCCAACGGCGGCAAGGCGAGTGCGCTCAACGCGGGGCTCGCACGGTCAAGCGCGGACATCGTGGTGTGCCTGGACGCGGACACGCTCTTCGAGCGCGATACCGTGGCCTGCCTCGTGGCCCCCTTCGTCGACCCCGCCGTGGCGGCGGTGGCGGGGAATGCCAAGGTGGGGAACCGCATCAACCTGGTGACGCGCTGGCAGGCACTCGAGTACGTGACGAGTCAGAACACGGATCGCCGCGCATTCGCGCTGCTCGACTGCATCACGGTCGTGCCCGGCGCGGTGGGCGCGTGGCGCCGAACGGCGGTCGCCGCAGTGGGCGGATTCAGCGATGATACGCTCGCCGAGGATCAGGACCTCACGATCGCGCTGAGCCGACAGGGCCATCGGATCGGGTTCGCCGAAGACGCGATTGCCTGGACCGAGGCACCCGACACGTTGGCGTCACTCGCGAAGCAGCGCTTCCGATGGTCGTTTGGCACGCTGCAATGCGCGTGGAAGCACAAGGGCGCACTCCTCCGCTGGAAGTACGGAAGCCTCGGCTTCGTGGCGCTGCCGAACACCTGGGTGTTCCAGTTGCTCTTTTCGGCGCTGTCGCCACTGGCTGACCTGCTCTTCGTGTGGAGCCTGATTGCCGTCGGGCTCGCGCGCTGGCAGCATGGCACGACGTACGCGATCGAAACGCTCGAGAACGTGCTCTTCTACTACGCGCTCTTCCTGCTCGTGGACTGGTTGGGAGCGGTCATCGCCTTCCTCATGGAGCCGGGCGAAGACAAGGCGCTCACCCTGCTGATTCCGTTGCAGCGCTTCGCCTATCGCCAGGTGATGTACTTCGTTGTCGTGCGATCGTTTGCCGCCGCCATGCGGGGTGGCATCGTCGGCTGGGGCAAGCTCGAGAGGAAGGCGACCGTGGAGCGGCCCGCGTAGCATCCTCGTGCCAGCGGAAGCACCATGCTGCGCGTAGCCCAAGATCCCTTCATCCACGAACCCACCATGACGCTTCGTTTGTTCGCGCGCGCCTCCGTCATCCTGCTCTCGCCCGCCGTGCTGGTCGCGCAGGGGGCAACGCCGCGCCCCTTCGCGCCCAACGACTGGTACAAGGTCACGACCGTCGGCAACGCGGCGCTCTCGCCGGACGGCAAGCTGGTGGCCGTGACGGTCACCACGCCGGTCGAGAAGGACAACAAGCGGCACAACGAGATCTGGGTCGTGCCGACGACCGGGGGAGCGCCCGCGCGCTGGACGTCGCCGGCGCTCGAATCCACCGCGCCACGCTTTTCGCCCGACGGCAAGTATCTGTTCTTCACGAGCCAGCGAGCGGGCGGCAAGGGTAGCACGTGGGCGCTCCGGCTCGATCAGCCGGGCGGCGAAGCCATGCAGCCCGACAACTACCCGACCCGTGGCAGCGCCCCGGCCAGCAAGGGCTTTCTGGTGTGGGCCGAGGCGCCGGATGACACGGCGGGGGCCACCAAACCGGATGCACGCTTCGAGCGCATGCTGCCCATGGCACGGCCGCCGGTCAACGCGATCACGCGGCCGGTCGATCCCGCACGCTTCGACGGGCGCCATGTCACCGAGACGCGCTACAAGCAGAATGAGCAGGGCTTCATTCCCGGCCCGCGTGTGCCGCGTCGATGGAACCCGGCGCAGGTGTGGATGCAGAAGACCGATGGCTCGCCGAAGGTCAGGCTGACCAGCGCGCTCTACTCGCATCGCGAGGTGACGGTCTCGCCGGACGGCCAGTGGATTGCGTTCGTGGCTGACGCAAAGTTGCGCCCCGACTCCGTGGTGCAGGCCGAACAGGATTCGCTCGGCAAGCTGCCGTACGACGCGAAGCGCGACGAGGCCCCGCGCAATGACGTGGACCTGTTCGTCGTGCCGGTGCGCGGCGGCGAACCCCGCAAGGTCGCGGCATTCACCGGGGCGGAGTCGCAGCTGGCGTGGTCGCCGGACTCGCGTCGCATCGCGTTCGTCGCGGCGCAGTCCCGCTGGGGCACCACGCGGCTGTGGGTCGTCGACGCGGCGGGGGGAACGCCGAGGAACGTGATCGGGAGCTTCCAATACGAGCCCGCGCGCATCGACTGGCTCTCGAACGACGAGCTGTCCCTCTTCGCCGAGGTCGGCGGACGAAGCGGGCTCTTCCGTGTGGCGGCCACCGGTGCGTCGGCGCCACGCGAAGTCCTCGGCGGGCGACGTCGCATCATCGGACCTGCGTTTGATGACGCGCACGCGAAGGTCGCGTTCGTGGGCACGAGCATGAACCGGCCGACGGAGCTGTTCATCGCCGACGCGGACGGCGCGAACGAACGACAGCTCACGCACTTCAACGATGCCGTGAACGCGGAGATCGCCTGGAGCGATGCCGAGCGCTTCACGTACAAGGGGGTCGGTAACCTCGAGATCGAAGCGTGGCTCATGAAGCCTCCGGGTTACGAGCCGAGCCGCAAGTACCCGCTCGTCCTCTACATCCACGGCGGTCCGCACTCGGCCTACGGCGAGAACTGGTTCGACGAGTTCCAGAGCCTCGCTGCCGCCGGCTTCATGGTGCTCTTCACCAACCCGCGTGGGTCGAGCGGGTACGGTGCCGCCTTCACCAACAGCATTCGTGGTCGCTGGTTCGCCGACGACTATCGGGACCTGATGCAGGCAGTCGACATCGTCGCCAAGCGCTCCGATGTCGATTCCACGAAGATGGGCGTCACCGGTGGTTCGTACGGCGGCGTCATGACGGCGTGGATCACCTCGCACACCAATCGGTTCAAGGCCGCAGAGAACGACCGGATGATCGCCAACTGGTGGTCATGGTATGGAACGTCCGACGCGCAGGGGCTCACCGAGGGCGAGTTCTACGGTCGCCCGTGGGACAATCCGGCGATGTACGACTCGCTCTCCCCCATCCGCTACGCGCCCCGCGTCAAGACGCCGACGCTCATCGTGCAGAGCGAAGAGGACCACCGCACCCCCATGACGGACGCCGAGCAGTGGTTCGTGGCGCTCAAGAAGCATGGGACGCCGGTCGAGTTCGTGCGTTATCCCCGGTCCACGCACGAGCTGTCGCGGAGCGGGGAACCGTGGCTGCTGGTCGATCGGCTGGGTCGCCTGCGCCAGTGGTTCGGGTGGTGGCTCCAGGGCAAGGCGGCGGACGCTGGCCCCTCGCCCGACCGCTCCGCTGGTCGGTCCCCGTAACGGCCGCCGAAGCGGATCGGTGTGTCACGGACCCGTCTGTCACGATCCAGACGGGTCCGTCGTAGGGAGGAGGGGGATGCGAAAGCGCTGTCCGCGTCCGATACTCTACGCCGACCACCATGTCTGACCTCCTCGATCCGACTCTCACCGGCGAAGCCGGATTCCGGCATCTCGCCGATGCTGCGCCGTTCCCGGTGTGGATGCTCGGGCCGACCGGACGGATCACGTGGGTCAACAAGCGGTACGCCGAGTTGGTCGGCCGCACCGCCGCGGAGGTCGTGCAGCTCGGCCTGCTCGCCGATGCGCATGCCGATGACCGCGAGTCGTTGGCGGCCGCGGTTGCCGACGGGGTGAGCACGCGCGCGCAGTTCACGGCCGAGTACCACCTCCGGCGAGTCGATGGCGAGCACCCCCTCATCCTCGCGACGGCCTCGCCGCGCTTCGATTCCTCCGGCGCCTTTCTGGGCTTTGTGGGGAGCTCGGCCGACGTCGCCGCCCGCGACGTGGCCGATCGGCAGCGCGAGGACGATGAACGGCTGGCAGCCGTGCAGCGGTTGGCCGGTGGTGTCGCGCACGAATTCAACAATTTGCTCACGCAGATCAAGGTCGGCGCGGAACTGGTGCTCGCCGAGCTGGCACCCACGGCTCCCGGCCGCGGTGATGTCGAGTCGATCTCCATGGCGGCGGATCGGGCGTCGGTGCTGGCGCGTCAACTGCTCGCCTTCGGCCGACGGCAAATGCTCCGCGCGGAGCCGATCGACATTGAAGATGAGGTGCAGTCGAACGCAGAGTCGCTGCGCCAGCTCGCGGGGGCGTCGATCGCCATCTCGCTGCAGTTGGCCGGCGTCGACGGTGCGGTGCGAACCGATCCCGAACAGTTGGTGCACGTCCTGCGCGCCCTCGTGGCCAACGCGCGTGATGCGATGCCGACCGGCGGCGTTGTCACCATCTCGACGACGCCGATGACGGCGAGTGGAGGCGAAATCGGACCGAGTCCGAGTCTCCGCGCCGGACCATACGTGCGCCTCACCGTGGGCGACAACGGTCCGGGGAGGGATGAAGAGGCCAAGGCCCATGCATTCGAGCCGTTCTACACGACGCGCGACCGGGACGTGCATCCCGGTCTCGGCCTGTCGACGG
>JANMLN010000087.1:0-3348 GCA_031372565.1 Gemmatimonadota bacterium
CCCCCCCGCTACTCGGGTTGTTTTTTGAGCCCCCGTCTCACTTCCCCGCTCGGGCGCGGGGGGGGGGGGGGGCGCCCCCTCCCTGCCACCCCCGGGGGGCCGCGCTTGGGGGTTTTTCCCCCCCGCCCCTCCTGTTTGGTCGGTCGCGATGCGCGCGGCCGAACAAGGCTTTCGCCAACTGCTCTGTCGCGTTGTTCGTCGCCGGATGCGGGCATCGCGTACGCATGCGGTCCGGGCGCAACGGGCCCGACGCCTCATCGTGATCCCACCGACCCAAGGCGTCACCGAGCATGCGTGAACAACATCGCCCCGCGATCCTCGAGAAGAGGACCGCGGGGCGACGTTGCTTTCAGAGCGGGCGATGGGACTCGAACCCACGACGTCCAGCTTGGGAAGCTGGCATTCTACCAACTGAATTACGCCCGCGAGGTGCAACGCCTCAACGATACGCGCAAAGCCGCCGAAGGACAAGCGGGCAGCGCACACCGCCTATCCCGTTCCCATTGCTGGGTTTGCATGCGGTCTGCGCGAGGCAGGCGACTGAAGGGCTTGCGGATTCTTTCCAAGTGTATTAGTGTACCGACACACTACCTGACCACGGAGCCCGCGCCTGTTCGACCTCGTCGACCCTCGTGCCGCCACACCACTCTACGCGCAGATCGCCGATGGCATTCGCCTCGCGATCGCGCGCGGGGAGCTGGCCGCGGGCGATGGGCTGCCGTCCGTGCGCACGCTGGCCGCCGAGCTGCGCATCAATCCGGCGACCGTCTCGCAGGCCTATCGCGAACTTGAAACGGAGGGACTCGTGGAAATGCGCCAAGGGGCGGGCTCGTTCATCGCCGATGTGGCGACCGAGGTCCGCGCGCGCGACCGTACCGCGCGGCTGCGCGCCGCGGTGCGCATCCTGCTGTCCGAAGCCTCGCGCCTGGGCGCCACGCCGGAAGACCTCCGCGCCGCCTTCGACCTCGAACTCGGGAGACCGACCACGTGAAGCTCGCCATTGAGCTCTCCGGTGTGCATGTGCAGTACGGCAAGAGCTTCGAACTCAAGGAGCTCAACCTCCGTGTCCCCGCCGGATCGGTGTACGGCTTTCTGGGTCCCAACGGAGCCGGCAAGACGACCACCATCCGCTCGCTCGTCGGGCTCGTGCGCCCGGACAAGGGCACCGTCCGCGTGCTCGGCCATGACATGCGCACCGAGACGCCGCGTGCCTTGCTCCGCACTGGCTACGTGCCCGAGCGGCCGCATCTGTACAAGCAGCTCACGGTCGGCGAGTCCATGCGCTATCACGGCACCTGGTATCCCACCTGGGACACGCAGTGGGCGGAGCAGCTGCGCGGCAGCTTCGACCTTGATCCGGACGCCAACGTGGGCCGCCTCTCCAAGGGCGAAACGGGCAAGCTGATGATGCTGCTGGCGCTCGCGCAGCGCCCGGACCTGCTCGTGCTCGACGAACCGACCGACGGCCTGGATCCCGTGATCCGCCGCGACGTCCTCGCTGCGGTGCTCGACTACGTGAGCGAAGCCAACGCGACGGTGTTCATCTCGAGCCACCTGATCCACGAACTCGAACGCATCTGCGACTGGGTCGGCGTGCTCGAGAAGGGCGCACTCGTGGCCGAACTTCCGATGCACACGTTCAAGGAAGGAATCAAGCGGCTGCGCGTGAGCAAGGCGCCGGCCAACCTGCCCACTGCGCCGTTCGTGCTGCTCGCGCGCACCACGGGCTTGGGCAGCGTCGAAGAGTGGGTGGTGCGCGGGTGGCAGCCGCCGATGCAGGTCTGGTTCGAGGGGGTGGGGGCGCAGCTGCGCGAGGTGGTCGATCTGGATCTCGAGGAGAGCTTCGTGGAGTTGCTGCGGACCGCGCGTGCCGCGCGCCAACGGGGAGGGGTCTGATGCTCCGCGCCGTCCTGATGACCATGTGGCGGTGGACCCGGTGGGTTGTCATCGTCTTCGCGGTGGCGGCGTTCGCCATTCCGGTGCTGACGGCCGCCAACCTCGGCGGACTGCGCATGGCGGATCTGCCCGTGAACGACGTCCTCTCGGCCTTCTCGGTCGCGGGCCTGATCTACATTCCGATGAGCGCGCTGCTCGGCTTGCTCGTGGCCGCAGGTGCGTGGGGCGCCGACATACAACTCGGCTTCGTGTACGTGCTCGTGCACCCGGTGCCGCGCTGGTACTTCGTGCTGCTTCGGTTCGCCAGCGGCGCGATCATTCTCGGCATCCCGGTGCTCGGCGTGCTCCTCGGCTGCCTCGTGGTCACGCTCGCGGGCAGTGTGCCGGAGTTCGTCCATGCGTATCCGGTGAGCCTGACCGTGCGCTTCGCTGCTGCGCTCTTCTTCACGTATGCGGTGTGCTTCGGCGCGGTGGGCGCGGGGCGCGGGCGCGTGGCAGACAGCTCCACGGACGTGTCGCGCGTCCTCATCGGACTCGGTGTCTTTCTCGCGGGGGTGGTCGCCCTGACGACGCTGGATCGCCTGGTACTCCAGAGCGCCATCGCGGACTTCCTCCTGCGTTGGATGGACAGCCAGTGGAGCCCGATCGGACTTTACGTGGGGCGGTGGGGCTTGTTCGATGTCTGACCCGCGTCGCCTTCTCGTGCGCGCCGCCGCCTGTGCGGCCGCGCTGGCGCTGGTGTCGCTCACGTTACCGGCGCAGTCGAGCGCGGACACCTCGCGTCTGGGCCGTGCGCAGGCAAGCGTTTCCGCCGCCATACGCTCCGTGGATGACTCACTCTCGCGACTCGAAGCGCGTTTGGAGCAGTTCGACTCGGCGGCGCGCGTGAGCGCCCGCGATACGGTGCGCGCTGGATCGCTCACGGTCCACACCGTGCCGGCCTACACCGCCGTCGTCCGCGCGGTGTTGCCCGATGCCATGCAAGCGTTGGAGCGTCGGTGGGGCAAGGCGTTGACGGCCGAGCTGTTCGAGGCGCGCCCGGTACTCCTGTCGACACGGACTGTGCCAGGGAAGAAGGCGCCGGTCACGATCGTGATTGCGAAGATGCCAGTGCCCCCCAATTCGTTTTACGAACGAGTCTTCAGCTCCTCCGGCGACGCGTTGCCCGACTCGCTGCGCCGTTTCGTCGAATGGGCGGCCGCCGAGATGGCGCACGCATCAGCGCGCAACGTCAACGGATGGCTCGACCGCGGCATACCGGAACTGCCGGTCGCAGACTACAAGACTGCGTTCGTCGACCTCGTGACGGCGCCTGCCCTCGTTGACCGACAGTGCGCGGCGGGCGACGCCACCAAGTGCGTGGACGCCCTCGCGCTCGCCGATACCACGATGGCCAAGAGCCTGTGGTACTCCGACGAGGACCGTCGCGTCGTTGGCCGCGCCTGGTTCACG
>JANMLN010000093.1:0-30332 GCA_031372565.1 Gemmatimonadota bacterium
GCGACGCGAAGGACCGGCTTTTCGCGGTTTCTGGCGGCGAAAAGCCGGTCCTTCGCGGCGCTCTGGACGACATCACCACCACCCCAACACCTTCCACCACGCCAGCCCGACCGTCCCGAAGATCGTCAGCGTCACCACGCTCAGCATCAAGCCGAGCCGCCACCAGTCGCGCTGGCTCACGTAGCCCGCGCCGAAGTAGATCGGTGCTGGCGTCGTCCCGAAGTGCGTGAGGCTCGCACTCAGGTTGGCCGAGTACGCCAGCACCGCGACAGCCAGCGCCGCCGGCGCACCAGCCGCCAGCAACACCACGAGAAACGGCGTGAACATCGCCGACACGTGCGCCGTGATGCTCGCGAAGCCGTAGTGCGCGTACACATAGATGAGCGCCAGCGCCAGCAACGCCGCGCCCCACGGCCAGCCCACCGTGAGCCCCGCCGACCACTCCGCGAACTTGGTCGTGATCTGCGCCTCCGACAGCGCGCTCGCCATGCGAATCAGACCACCGTACCAGATGAAGACGTCCCACGCGGCCCGGTCGCCGGTGACCGATTCCCACGAGATCACCCCGGTGAGCACCAGGGTCGACACCCCCGCCAGCGCCACCACCGCGTAGTCGAGCTTGTGGAGTGCCGCCGTCGCCCAGATGAGCCCGACGGTGACGAACACGAACAGCGTGATCCACTCCTTCCGCGACGGCGGCCCCAGCGCCTCGAGTTCGGCGGCGGCGCGCGCCGGCGCTTCGGGGGTGCGCAGCACCTCCGGCGGATACCACGTGAGCAGAAGGCGCGGTACGAGCAGCAGCGCCACGATCGCGGGTACGGCCGCGCCGAGCAACCACCGGCCGTACGTCATGTCCACCTGTGCCACTTCGCGCCCGAACCGCGCCGACAGCACGTTCGAGATCTGCCCGGTCAGGAACATCGAGCAGGCGATCACGTCGCACTGGTACGTGGTGAACAGCAGATACGCACCGAGTCGCCGTGCCGTGGGCCCCGGCTTCGAGTCGTACGCTTCGGCCAGACTGGTTGCCACCGGGAAGATGATCCCGCCCGCGCGCGCGCTGTTGCTCGGCAGGAAGGCCGCGAGCAGCGTGTCGGTGCCGGCGAGCGCGTACGCGAGACCGAGTGAACTCTGGCCGATCGCACGGATGAAGAGCAGCGCGATGCGCCGGCCGAGTCCCGTGGACTGCACCGCGCTCGAGAGGAGCATGGCCGCGAACACGAGCCATGCGATCGGATCTGCATAGCCACCGAGCGCCTTCGCGGGGGTGAGCGCACCGGAGAGTGCGCTGGCCGTGACACCGAGCAACACGACGGCCGCAGGTGGCAGCGGTCGCACGATCGAGCCCGTGATCGTGGCGGCAAAGATCGCGAGCAAGCGCCACGCCGCCACGTCGACGCCGTCGGGGCGGGGAAGCGCGAGGATGAGGGCGGCGACGCCGAGGGTGATCCCCCAGCGAGTGGCGGTGGACATGGAGCGCGAATATACGGTCGGTTGCTGCAGATGTGGTCCCGGATGCACGAGACGCTCGGTCACGCGGAGTGTGCACTCCAGCCGTGCTTCGGGTCGCCGGAGCTCCCTCTATCGACTCGACGCCAGCCGTTGTATCGTCCGCACATCCTGGTGGACTGGCTTGCCCGACGCGTCGACGCCGATGCCGACGGACCGGCCCACTGTCCCCGACACTCTGCGGGAGACCCGGCGTGATGAACCGGTACCTGTTGTCTCTGGCGTTGCTCGCTGCCACGCCCACCTTGGCGCGCGCACAGAGTCCCCGAACTGGTGAGCTGTCCCTGTCGGGCGGCGTGCATGCGAGCTATCCCGAGGTCGTCTCTGCATCGCTCGTGATTCGGACTTCCGTCGAGCGGTTCGACGGCATGCGGTCGGGATACGCGGTCTTGCTAGAGCCAGGGTTGAACGGAGGTCGCCTGCTCATGGGTCGGGAGACCGCTGCAGGGCTGGGCATCTGGACGTCCGGCATCGGCGTACTGCGCACGTGGAACTCGCCGGCCGAGACGATCGCGGGGGTCACCTACCTGTCGTTGGAGCAGCGGCTGACAATCCAGTGGCTGACCGCTGGCATCGGATTCGGCACGCGGGTGTCCGGCGGACGGACGAGCGGGCTGTATGGGTCGGTCAACCAGCCCGGCGTCGCGTACTTCATGGTCACGGGCGTGCTGGGTGGGCACTTCGAGTTCTGATACCGCCGAGCCGTCGTGGAGCGCGGCCCGCTACCGTGCCACGCTATCCCCCACGCTCGTCGAGATCAGCATACGGTTCGGCGCTGCGGGCAGCGTCAACAAAACCACGCGCTTGCCATCGGCCGACACATCGTACTGTGCATGTTCACTGAAGTCCGGGAAGATGACCGGTAGCGACTGACGTCGCGACGTCACCGTGAACTCCGCGCCAGCCGACACGGTCGCGATCTCGAGTGCGGTGCTGGTCGCGTAGTACAGTTCTGATCCACCGCGTGACCAGACGGGCATCCGACCACCGGCGGTCGAGATGCGCACGCGCGGCCCCGGACCCGGCAACGGCTGCACGTACACCTCGTTCTGGCCGGTGTCCTCCGCGTGAAACGCGAGCCACTTGCCGTCCGGGGAGATGCGACCAGCCGCCGCATTGTACGGCGTCTTCACCAGCGCACGCGGCGCCGACGACCCATCGACGGGCGCGGCCCAGATCGAGCGCAGATTGCCGTCGGGGCGGTCGGTGAACACCACCCACTTACCGTCTGGCGAGAAGTCCGACGGCCACTGCGTCCCCTCGCGCTCGAGCAGCTTGCGCGGCGGGGCGCTCCCGTCGGCAGGCATGAGATAGAGATGCTTGACCGGAGGGCCGGTCGAGTCGTTCGCCGACATCACGAGCCATCGTCCGTCGCGACTCCAGGTCGCATCGTTGAAATCCCGACGTTCCACTCCACCCGATGAGAGGCGCTGATCGGTGCCACTCGCCACGTCAAAGAGCCACAAATCGGCCAGTACCGGCTTCGTCGCGTCGTACTTCGCGAACACGATCTGCCGGGCCGTCGGCGACAGCCGGGGACTCCACATCCGCGCGTGCAACAGCAACGTGCGCGGGGCGACGCCGTTGTCCGACAACTGCAGCAGCGCTTCGGTCGACTGAGACGTCACCCAACTGACCACACCGGTGCGCGAGGCCGACACGTGCGTCGACGCCTCGAACCGCACGATCGCGCTCTGCCCGATGCGCGTCGCGGGACCGGTGGTGTCGCCGGAGCGCAGATCGAACGGCTGCCGCCACACCGAGCCGTCCACGCGCCCGAACACCAGCTGATCCGGCGCAACGTAGCTCGGGCTGGTGCCCGGCGTCGTGACGTGAAACGCACCAGTCGCCAACGTCAACACGCCAACCGCCACGTTCGCGCCGACGGCGCGCGCGCAGAGCACGCGATCGCCGCCGGGCAGCGCCGCCAACGAGTGGAGCGATGCGGCACTGTCCGCGCCGTGTCGCACCAGCGGCTTCGGCACACCGCCCGCAGCCGGCACGCGCATGACCTCACCGCCCAGGCTGAACACGATCTCCCCATCGTCGGTCCACACGCCACCGACGAGATCGAGGCCATTCTTCAGCGTGGTAATGGTGACGGGCTCGGCGCCGTCCAGCGGCACGCGACGCAAGGCCGAGTTCGTCGCGAAGACGACCTGTCGACTGTCGGGCGAAAAGAACAGCACCCAGCTGGTCGGCTCGCTCGCAGCGAACGTGACGATGGTGCGCGCCTGCAGATTGTCCAGTGCACGCGCGTACAGCATCCATCGATCATCGTTGGACGCCCAGTACACCAGCGTGCGGCCATCCGGCGACAGCGCGGCCACGTCGCCGAGTGCATGGGTGCGATCCCCTTCGATCGTGAACAAGTAGCGCGGCGGTCGCGGCGAGGGCCGCGACGAATGCGCGATCCAACCACCAACGACGCCGAGCACGAGCGCCGCCATGGCCGCTGCCGCGACGACCGCGGTCCGCATCGATGTCGGGCGAGGTGCCGCGCCTCGCGCCGAGGTCGCGCGACGACTGGTCGCACCGGTGGTCGGCCCCGCCTGCTCGAGCGCCGAGAGAAATTGCGCCGTCGACTCGAAGCGATCTGCCGGCAATTTCGCGAGCGCGATGCTCACCGCATCCGACACGTGCGTCGGCACGGTGGTGCGCACCACATCGAGCGCTTCGGGCTCGCGCGTGAGCACGGCGGCGATCACCGCCTGCACGGTCGGGCCCGTGTGGGGTGGCTGCCCCGCGAGCATTTCGTACAGCATGCACGCGAGCGAATACTGATCGCTGCGCGCGTCGAGATCCCGTTCGCCGCCCGCCTGCTCGGGGCTCATGTACGACGGCGTGCCGAGCGACAGTCCGGTCTCCGTCAGGCGCGACCCGCCGGCGCGACTTGCGGCCAGCGCGATGCCGAAGTCGGCGACCATCGCCTGCCCATCAAGGAGGAGCACGTTCTCGGGCTTGATGTCGCGATGAATCACGCCGCGTCGATGCGCGTAATCGAGCGCGTTGCCGACTTCGCGCGTGATCCGCAACGCCTCATGGACCGGGAGCTGGCGTTCACGATCGAGCCGTGCACGCAACGTCTCGCCCTCGACGTAGGGCATCACGTAGTACAGCAGGCCGTCGGTCTCGCCGGAGTCGATCAAGCCGAGGATATGCGGATGCTGCAGATTCGCCGTGACGCGAATCTCGGAGAGGAAGCGCTCGCCGCCGATGATCGCACCGAGTTCCGGCGTGAGCAGCTTGATGGCGACCTTGCGCCCGTGGCGGAGGTCATCGGCCAGATACACCGTGGCCATGCCGCCCTGACCGATCGCGCGATCGACGCGGTAGCGGTCCGCAACACCAGCTTGCAAGCGGGAGAGGATGTCGGCCATGATCAGCAGGTGCAGGAGGCGGCGCGGAGGGACGGCGTGAGACACGGTCCGTTACCGCGCACCTCCAAGGTAGCGATCCCCGGTCGCATCAACCCCCCATCGCCTCCGCTCACGACGTCACCGTCCCCGCGCTTCCCGCACTTCGAGCCGCGCAATCCGCGCCTTGACCTCGGCCACCTGCCGGCTGGAGCTCGGGGTCCGCATTGCGCCACAGCGCCGCGAACGCGCGGTACCGCGATCTGGCCGCCCGAGCTTCGCATAGGCGGTCGCCAGCCGTCCCCGGAGAGTGTCCGCCTCGGTCATGGAGACAAAAATGCCCCCGCGCAGCGCGCATTGCGAGGGTGTTGGCGAACGGGGACTGTCCTTCAACGGCGTTGCTGCACCTCAGATCGTCCACGTTGATCTCGTCGTGTGCCCGACGACTACGGCGACGTGCAGATCGTGGTGCGCCTGCAGACTGGCGGCGCGCACCCGGAGCCCACACACTTACGCACCTGTCTCCCGCCGCTCCGAGGTGTACGCCGATGCTCCCTTCGCGCTCCGTTCGATTCGCCATCGGTTCCACACTGTTCGCCGCCGCGTGCGCAGGCGACGCGAAGCGCGCCCCCGATGCCTCACCCCGCGACAGCACGCACGTCGCGCTCGCTCCGGCACCGGCACGCACCACGCCGTTCGGCAACCTTGGTGCCTATCACCGCACCATCAAGACGGGCAACGCGTCGGCGCAGACCTTCTTCGACGAAGGGCTGACGTTGCTCTATGGCTTCAACCACGAGGAGGCGTTCCGCTCCTTCACCCGCGCCGCCGAGCTTGACCCCCTCTCCCCCATGCCGCACTGGGGGATGGCGCTCGCGCTCGGCACCAACATCAACGACCCCGCGCCGGCCGATCGATTGCAGAAGGCGTACGTGCATCTGGTCGCGGCGCAGCAGCGCGCCGCCAACGGAAGCGAGGTCGAACAGGGACTCGTGGCCGCGCTCGGGCATCGCTACGGGGCCGACAGCTCCGGTCGTCAGGACACCCGCGAGGCCGCGTATGCCAAGGCGATGGGCGCGCTCGCCGCCCGGTATCCGGCCGACCCGGACGTGGCCACGCTGTACGCCGAGAGCATGATGAATCTGCACCCGTGGCGCCTCTACAAGGCGGACGGCACCCCCGAGGCGTGGACGGGGCCGATCGTCGCCGCCCTCGAGGGAGTCATCGCGGCCCACCCGCAGCACCCCGGCGCGAACCACTACTACATCCACGCGGTCGAGGCGTCGAACGCGCCGGCGCGCGCCATGGCCTCGGCGGGGCGTCTCGAGACGCTCGTGCCCGGTGCCGGCCACCTCGTGCACATGCCGTCGCACATCTACATCCGAACCGGGCAGTTCACCAAGTCGGCCAAGAGCAATACCGACGCATCCGCCGTCGACGAGGCGTACTTCAAGACGGCCGGCCAACCGTCGTTCTACACGATGGGCTACTACTTCCACAACCTGCAGTTCGAGGCGGCCTCGGCCATGTATGCCGGGAACCTTGGCCAGGCGCGTCGTGCCGCGCGGCGCACGGCGGAGGCGGCCGATCCAGTGGCCGACCAGATGGCGATGGTCGAGCCGTTCGCCGCCATGGAGTTGTTCGCGCTGGTGCGGTTCGGCCAGTGGGGCGACATCCTGAACGCTCCGGCGCCGACGCCGAAACCCACACGCACGCTGCAGACCGGCTTCCGACACTGGGCGCGGGGCGCCGCGCTCGCGGGCAGCAACCGCGCGAGCGAGGCGCAGACCGAGCTCGCACTGCTGACCACAGTGCACGAGCGCGTGCCCAAGGACGCGATGGTGGGGCCGGTGAACTGGGGCGGCGACGTGCTCGCCGTCGCGATCGCGGACCTCACAGGGCGCGTGGCAGAGGCCAACGGCAACCTCCCGGCAGCGATCGCGGCTTTCACGTCGGCGGTGACGCTTGAGGACAAGCTGGGCTACAACGAACCACCCGATTGGCTGCTGCCGGAGCGTGAACGACTTGGCGTTGCGCTGCTCGCGGCGGGGAAGGCCGCCGACGCGGAACGGGTCTTTCGCGCCGACCTCCGGAAGCACGTCGGCAACCCGAGATCGCTGTTCGGCCTCTGGCGCGCTCTCGAAGCACAGCGCTCGCCGGCCGCCGCGCAGGCCCGAAAGGAGTTCGACGCCGCGTGGACCGGTGCCGACGTGCAACTCAAGGACGACCTCCATCCCAAGCGGTGAGCGCAGGTCCGCTGGCGGTTGCTTGCATGGTGGCCCGCTACGAGCGCCCTCGACGGCTCCGCGTGTCGCGCCAGATCAGCTTCTCATCGCGACGGGTCTCGAAGAAGTCGGCGCAACGACCGTCTCCCCCGCCGGTCATCCCACCGTCGGCGGAACAGATGACCGCGCCCGCTTTGTTGAACACCGTGCTCGGCACGTCGCAGCATCGCGGCGGCAGATAGTAGACCGTATCTCCCCGATACGTGAAGCGGGCGATGAGGGCAGGAGGATTCGCCACAGGTGCGCGCTCGAGCCTGCTGATGAGCGCGCTGACCCACGAGGGAAGATCACGCCGCGGCGCCGACTGGGCGCCCACATGCGTGACCGCGAGGGAGAGCAGGAGTGCCACGCAGCCGCTGCGCATCGAGTGTCGTGGTCGAAGGGGTAAACCCGCGCGTGACCTCTGGTGTCGAATCCAATACTACGCATCATCCCGGCGGTTGGCGCCGTCTCGCCCTGGAGTGTCGCGCCCTGCCGATGCCACGCTGGCGCAGCAACTCGCCGCTCTCTACGCGGGACGAGCATCTCGCGGTTCGACTAGCGATGCCCCTTGTCGCGGTGGCCCTCGCGGCGTGAAGTTTGGAATGAAGCGCGCCACGCGCCTCAGTCCGCTTCGTGACGCCGAACCAGCGCCTCAGCGCTTGACGCAGGCCCCGTGGCTCCGCTCCATTGAAGGGGTGAACCAGGAGCTCATCCTCGTCGTCGACGACGAAGCCCAGATCCGCCGCGCGGTACGCCGTGCCCTCGAGGGCGACGGCCATCGCGTGCACGATGCGACGTCGGGCGCCGAGGCGCTGGACCTGGCGGCTGCCGAACGGCCCAGCCTCGTGGTGCTCGACCTCGGCTTGCCAGACATGCCAGGCATCGAGGTCTGCCGCCGGCTGCGCGCGCAGGGCGCGACAGCCATCCTCGTCCTGTCCGCGCGCCACGACGACGCCGAGAAGGTGGCGCTGCTCGATGCCGGCGCCGACGACTACGTCACCAAGCCGTTCAGCACCGTGGAGCTGCAGGCCCGCGCCCGCGCGTTGCTGCGCCGCTCGCGGCGCGACGATCCGGCGGCCTCGACGCTCGCGTGCGGCGAGGTTGATCTCGATTTCGCGAAGCCGCTGGCCATGCGCGCCGGCGAAGTCGTGCACCTCACCAAGACCGAGTGGGCGTTGCTGCGAACGATGGCCGCGCACCTGGGCCGCACGCTCACGCACAACCAGCTCTGGGTGGCGGTGTGGGGGCACGCGCACGGCGACCCCGCGCAGCACCTGCGCGTGCACGTGCGCGCCATCCGACGCAAGCTCGAGGCCGATCCGGTGCGCCCGGCGCTGCTCGTCACCGAACCCGGCGTCGGCTACCGCCTCGAGAAGCCCGCGTGAACAAGCGCGCGGCGCTCTGGGCGCTCTGGCTCGCGATCCTCGCCGTCGCGACCGCCGCCTTGGTGGCGCTGCGCGGCTCGCTCGACAAGGCGCACGTCACGGTGCTCTTCTTCATCGTCGTGCTCGGCGCCTCGGCCACGGGCGGCCGCGCGCTCGGCTTCGCGGTGTCGGGGCTCGCCTTCCTCGCCTTCGACTTCTTCTTCCTGCCGCCGTACAACACGCTCGCGCTGCGCGATCCCCGCGACGGCATCGTGCTGGCGGGCTTCGGCGTGGCGGCGTTCCTCACCGGGCAGCTCTTCTGGCGCGTGCGGCGCGAGGCCGCGGAGTCGCAGCGGCGCGCGGAAGAACTGGCGGCGCTCGCGTCCGAACGCGCCGCACTGCTCGAGCGGAGTCGCGAGGCGGAACAGCAAGCGGTGGCCGCGCGCGCCAAGGACGAGGTGCTGGCCTCGCTTTCGCACGACCTGCGCACGCCGATCACCGCCATCCGCGCCCTCGCGCACGACCTCGCGCAGGGTGGCGACGATCGCGCGCTCGGCATCGAGGAGGAAGCGGATCGCCTGGCGCGGCTCGCGGGCAACGTGCTCGACCTCTCGCGCCTCGAAGCCGGCGCCATGCGCCTTGACGTGCAGCCCAACGAGGTCGAGGACCTGATCGGTGCGGCCTTGCACCAGCTCGCCCTCGCGCACCCCGGGTGCGACGTGCGCGTGACGCTCGACGCGCGGCATCCGCTGCTCTTCGCGCGCGCGGACTTCTCGCAGTCACTCCGCGTGTTGGTGAACCTGCTCGACAACGCGTGCCGGCATTCGCCGCCGGGTGTGTCCGTCGAACTCGATGTCGCCCTCGAGGGAGATCGGGTCACCTTCCGCGTGAGCGATCGCGGTCCCGGCCTCCCCGAGGCCGTGCAGCGGCGCCTCTTCGAGCCGTACGCGCGCGGCGATGCGGCGGGCACGAGCGGCACCGGGCTCGGTCTTTCGATCGCGCACCGCCTCGCCGCTGCGCAAGGCGGGTCGCTTGCGTGGGTCCCGCGCACGGGCGGTGGCACGACGTTCCTCTTCAAGCTGCCGGTCGCGCAGGTGGACACCTCGGCGGAGTAGGCGCGTCGTTCTTCACGCAATCTTCACGACGCGTGCGCACCTCTTCACCCGCCCTTCACGCCCGCGATCGTAGCATCCACGGTGTCCCTCTTCGTGAGCTGACCCCGTGCTCGACTTCATCTTCTCGTTCCTGATCGGCGGCGCGTTCGCGCTCCTCGTCGCCTTCGTGCGTGCCTGCCATGCCCTGGGCGCCGACCCGGGCGCCGCGAGCGAATCCAAGTGAGCATCGACCTCGTGCTCGGCGCCCTCTGCGCCGTGCTCCTCCTCGGCTACCTCGTCTACGCGCTCCTCAATCCCGAGCGCTTCTAGGCCATGACTCTTCTCGGCTGGTCCCAGATCGTCGTGTTCGCGCTGCTCCTGCTCGCGCTCACGCCGCCGGTGGGCGCGTACCTGCTGCGCACCTTCGACGGGCGCTTCACGTGGCTCGGATGGCTCGAGCGTCCGCTCTACCGCGCGGCCGGTGTGAACCCGGCCGACGGCCAGGACTGGCGCGAGTACACGGTCGCGGTGCTGATCTTCTCGCTGGTCGGCACGCTCGTGACGTACGCCGGCCTGCGCGCACAGGCGCTCCTACCCCTCAACCCGCAGGCGCTGCCCGGCGTGGTGCCGCGCCAGGCCTTCGAGACCGCGATCTCGTTCGCTACCAACACCAACTGGCAGTCCTACGTCGGCGAGACGACGATGTCGTACCTCTCGCAGATGGTGCAGCTGACCTTCCACAACTTCGTCTCGGCGGCCACCGGACTCGGCGTGGCGCTCGCGCTCACGCGCGGGATCGCCCGCCGCAAGGACCCGCAGGCCCCTGCCGCGCGAGCCACCGTCGGCAACTTCTGGGTGGACCTGGTCCGCGGCACGCTCTACGTCCTGCTGCCGGCTTCGGTGATTCTCGCCCTGATCTTCGTGTCGCAGGGGGTCATCCAGAACTTCGCTCCCGCGCTCGAGGCCACCACGCTCGAGGGCGCCAAGCAGCTGATCGCCATGGGGCCCGTCGCCAGCCAGGAAGCCATCAAGCAGCTCGGCACCAATGGCGGCGGCTTCTTCAACGCCAACTCGGCGCATCCATTCGAGAATCCCACGCCGCTGTCCAACTGGTTCCAGATGCTGGCCATCTTCATCCTGCCGGCCGGCATCACGTGGACCTTCGGCCGGATGGTGCGACAGCCGAAGCACGGATGGTCGCTCTGGACCGCCATGATGCTGCTCTTTGTCGTCGGCGCGGGCATCGCGTACTCGGCCGAGGCGCACGGCAATCCGGTGCACGCGGCGCGCGGCGTGGACATCGTCGCCAGCGCCACGCAGTCCGGCGGCAACATGGAAGGAAAGGAGGTGCGCTTCGGCATCGCGGCGTCCACCCTCTTCGCCACCATCACCACCGACGCCTCCTGCGGCGCCGTCAACGCCATGCATGACTCGTTCACCGCCATCGGCGGGCTCGTGCCGCTCGTGAACATGCAACTGGGCGAAGTGATCTTCGGCGGCGTGGGGGCTGGGCTCTACGGCATCCTCGTCATGGTCGTCATCACGGTGTTCATCGCCGGACTGATGGTCGGCCGCACGCCGGAGTACCTCGGCAAGCGGATCCGCAGTCGCGAGATCCGGATGGCGATGCTGTACGCACTCGTCTTTCCCATGGTCATCCTCCCGCTCACGGCGCTCGCCCTCGCGCGCCCCGAGGGACTGGCCGGGCTGAACAACGCCGGTCCGCACGGCCTCTCCGAGATCCTCTACGCGTTCACGTCGGCCACGGCCAACAATGGCAGCGCCTTCGCCGGCCTCACAGGCGGCACAACCTTCTACAACACGCTGCTCGGGCTCGCCATGCTCGCGGGCCGGTTCGCGATGATCGTCCCCGCCATGGCCCTCGCCGGCTTCCTCGCCGAGCAGGAGCCGTCGCCCGAGACCGCCGGCACCTTCCCGGTGCGCGGGCCGCTGTTCGTCTTCCTCCTGATCGGCGTGATCCTGATCGTGGGCGCGCTGACCTTCTTCCCGGCGTTGGCCCTCGGGCCGATCGTCGAGCATCTCCTCACCGCCACCGGGCGCCTCTTCTGATGTCTGCGGCCACGGGTCGTCCCCTCTTCGACGCGCCAATCGTCAAGCGCGCGCTGTCGGAGGCCTTCACCAAGCTCACGCCGCGCCATCAGGCGCGGAATCCGGTGATGTTCACCGTCTTCGTGGGCAGTGCGCTGACCACGCTCATCGCTGCTCGCGACCTCTTCACCGGCGTGCCCGGCGTGGGCGTCACGCTCCAACTCGCGGCTTGGCTCTGGTTCACCGTGCTCTTCGCCAACTTCGCCGAGGCGATGGCCGAGGGGCGCGGCAAGGCGCAGGCCGATGCCATGCGCAAGTCGCAGACGCAGACCTTTGCGAGACGGCTCATCAATCCGAATGACCGGATGCTCTTCGACACCGTCAACGCGACGGAGCTGATGAAGGGCGACGTCGTGCTCTGTGTCGCGGGCGACATCATCCCGCGCGACGCCGAGGCCATTCAAGGCGTCGCCAGCGTGGATGAGTCCGCCATCACGGGCGAGTCCGCGCCGGTCATCCGCGAGGCGGGCGGCGACCGGTCGGCACTCACCGGCGGCACCAAGGTGCTCTCCGACTGGCTCGTCCTCCGCGTCACGGCCAACCCGGGCGAGTCGTTCCTCGATCGGATGATCGCGCTGGTGGAGGGGGCCGTGCGGCAGAAGACGCCGAACGAGATCGCCCTGACGATCCTGCTCGCGGGCATGACGATCATCTTCATCCTCGCCGTGGCCACGCTGCAGCCGATGGCGGCCTACAGCAACGCGCCGGCGTCGGTCCCGGTGCTCGTCGCCCTCACCGTCTGCCTCATCCCGACCACGATCGGCGGCCTCCTCTCCGCCATCGGCATTGCCGGCATGGATCGCCTGATCCAGCAGAACGTCATTGCCACCAGCGGGCGCGCCGTGGAGGCTGCGGGCGACGTGAACACTCTCCTGCTCGACAAGACCGGCACCATCACGCTGGGCAATCGCCAGGCCACGAAGTTCCACGTGCTGCCCGGCATCACGGAGCAGCAGCTCGCCGACCGGGCCCAGCTCGCGTCGCTCGCCGACGAGACGCCCGAGGGACGTAGCATCGTCATCCTCGCCAAGGAGCAGTACAACCTGCGCGGCCGCGAACTCACCGGTGCGGCCGGCAACCCGGACGACGTCAAGTTCGTGGCGTTCACGGCCGAAACGCGCATGAGCGGCGTGGACACGCCGGCCGGCGAGCTGCGCAAGGGCGCGGCCGACGCCGTGGTCACGTGGGTCCGCACGCACGGTGGCGTGCTCCCCGATGCGCTCGGCGCCACCGTGGACGCCATCGCGCGCGAGGGGGCCACGCCGCTCGTGGTCGCCGAGCGGAGCGAGGGGGTGGCGCGCATCCTCGGTGTCATCGAGTTGCGCGACGTCGTGAAGGGGGGCATCCGCGAGCGCTTCGAGCGGCTGCGCGCCATGGGCATCCGCACCGTCATGATCACCGGCGACAATCCGCTGACGGCCGCCGCGATCGCGCGCGAGGCCGGCGTGGACGACTTTCTCGCCGAGGCGCGTCCCGAGGACAAGCTCGCGCTCATCCGGCGCGAACAGGCGGGCGGAAGGCTCGTGGCCATGACCGGTGACGGCACGAACGATGCGCCGGCGCTCGCGCAAGCCGATGTCGGTGTGGCCATGAACTCGGGAACCAACGCCGCCAAGGAAGCGGGCAACATGGTGGACCTGGACTCCAATCCCACCAAGCTCATCGAGATCGTGGAGATCGGGAAGCAGCTGTTGATGACGCGCGGCGCGCTCACGACCTTCTCGATTTCCAATGATGTCGCCAAGTACTTCGCCATCATCCCGGCCATGTTCGTGGGCGCGTTTCCCGCGCTGGCGGCGCTCAACATCATGCGGCTCCACTCGCCGTCCTCGGCGATCCTGAGCTCCGTGATCTTCAACGCGCTGATCATCGTCGCCCTGATCCCGCTCGCGCTCCGGGGGGTGCAATACCGCCCCATGGGCGCCGCCGTCATCCTGCGCCGCAACCTCGTCGTGTACGGGTTGGGCGGCTTGCTCGTGCCGTTCGTCGGTATCAAGATCGTCGACGTGCTGCTCGTCGCCCTCCATCTGGTCTGATCCCATGGTCCGCTCCGCCATTCGTCCCGCGCTTGCGCTCACGGCGCTGCTCATGATTCTCACGGGCGCGGTGTATCCCGCCGTCGTCACCGGGCTCGCCCGCGTGCTCTTCGCCTCGCAGGCCGACGGGTCCATCGTGACCGCCGACGGCCGCACGGTGGGCAGCGCGCTCATCGGTCAATCGTTCACCAGGCCCGAGTACTTCCACCCGCGTCCATCGGCCGCAGGTGCGGGCTACGACGCGATGGCCTCGAGCGGCACGAACAAGGGTCCGCTCGATGCCAAGCTCGCCGATACGCTCGTCGCGGGCGTCGTGGCCCGCATCGTGTCCGAGGATGGCGCGACGAAGGGCGCCGTCCCGGCCGACTACGCAACCTCGTCGGCGTCGGGTCTCGACCCGCACGTCTCGCCCGCGACGGCGTACCTGCAGGTGGCGCGCGTGGCCCGCGCCCGCGGCGCAGACGAAGCGAAGATCCGCGCGCTCGTGGACCAGCACGTGGAGGGGCGTACGTTCGGATTTCTCGGCGAGCCCCGCGTGAACGTCCTTGTGCTCAACCTCGACCTCAATCGTGCCGTACCGCTGGCGCAGGTGAAATAGATCCCATGTCGTTCGTCCCGCAGAAGCGCGACTCAACCGCTCCGTGCTCGTTAGACTCTGATGCCATGGCTCCCGTGATCGCGCGCACGCTGGCCGTCGCCGCCCTTCAGCTGGTCGCCTCGGTTGCCCTCGCAACCGGGACGCTGGGCGCGCAGACCCCCACGCCCCCGCCGGTCGCCGCCGTCGCGCCCGACACCAGCACGCGATTCGCCGTCGGCGGCTTCGCGGACATCTACTATGGTTGGGATGGTGGCCGTCCGCGCACGCTCGACCGCGCCTACGTCACCACCGCGGCGCGCCACAACGAGTTCAACGTCAATCTCGCGTTCATCGACGCCACCCTCGTCGGCCCGCGCGTGCGCGGCCGCGTCGCCTTCCAGTTCGGCACCAGCGTGCAGGCCAACTATGCCGGCGAGCCACGGCTTGGATCGCTCTCGGGCCCCGACGTCTCGCGCTACATCCAGGAGGCCACGATCGGCCTCAAGGTGCGCGACGATCTCTGGATCGACGGCGGCGTCTTCTTCGCTCCCTTTGGCGCCGAGAGCTGGATCTCGCGCGACAACCTCACCTACACGCGGTCGTTCATCGCCGACTACTCGCCGTACTATGAGGCCGGCGTCCGCGCGACCTGGCAGGTGGCGCCCACCTTCGCCGCGCAGTTCCACGTCATCAACGGCTGGCAGAACATCTCCGAGACCAACGGCGACAAGGCCTTCGCCGTCCGCCTCGACTGGCAGGCGCAGCCCAACCTCGCGTTCACGTACGATGCCTTTCTGGGAAATGAGCAGCCCGACTCGCTCCCCTCGCGCCTCCGCCAGTTCCACGAGGTCATCGCCCAGTGGACGCCCTCCGAGCCGCTGGTGCTGCGCCTCTCCCTCGACGTCGGCCGCGAGGCCCGCGCCGTCGGCGCCAGCGACTGGTGGGGCGGCGCGCTCATCGGCAAGTACAGCGTGTCACCCACCGTCGCACTCGTCGGCCGCGTGGAACAGTACAACGACCCCGATCGCGTGCTCGTGACGGCGGCCCCGGCCCCAGTGCGCATCTCCGGCGCCTCGTTCGGCGTGGATATCGTGCCCGCGCCCAAGGTCGTCTGGCGGACGGAGCTGCGCGCCCTGCGCGCCACCGACGCCATCTTCCCCGATCGTGACGCCGCCGGCGGCTTCGCCTCGCGCAACATCTCGGCGGTCACGTCGCTGGGGTGGACCTTCTGACCACCCCGATCGGCCCCGTGTCGCCACGGAGCGCCACGTCGGCGCCCACCGGCGAGTTCCTCGCGCTCATCTCCGAGCGCGCGCGGGGCCGCCTCAAGGTGTATGTCGGATCGGCTGCGGGGACGGGCAAGACCTACCGCATGCTGCAGGAAGCGCACGACCTGCGCCGCCGCCAGGTGGACTGCGTCATCGGTTTCATCGAGACGCACGGCCGCGCCGAGACGGCCGAGCAAGTGCGCGACCTCGAGATCATCCCGCGCCGGCGCATGGCCTATCGCGGGATCGAGGTCGAGGAGATGGACCTCGACGCGATCCTCGTGCGTCGCCCGGCGGTCGCGCTGGTCGACGAGCTCGCGCATACCAACGTCCCCGGATCACTCCACCAGAAGCGCTGGGAAGACGTCCTCACCCTGCTCGAGCAGGGCATCTCCGTCATCACCGCCGTCAACGTCCAGCACCTCGAGTCGCTCAACGACGTCCTCCAGCGCTCGCTCGGCGTCACCATCCGCGAGACCATTCCCGACTGGCTCCTCTCGGTGGCCGATCAGGTCGTGAACCTCGACATTCCCGCCGAGGACCTGCGCCAGCGCCTCACCGACGGCAAGATCTACCCGGCCGACAAGATCCAGGCGGCACTCTCCAACTTCTTCGTCGAGGAGAACCTCGCCACGCTGCGGGAACTCGCCCTGCGCGAGGTGGCCAACTCCGTCGATCGGCAGCGGGAGGAGAACGCCGCGCGCGAGGCCGGCACGGGCGCCGGACCGCCCGAGCCGCGCACCGTCGATCGCGTGCTCGTCGGCATGTCCGCCAACCCCGCGGACACACGCGCCCTCCTGCGGCAGGCCACGCGAATCGCCGGTCGCCTCAACTCTGACTGGTACTGCGCGTGGGTGCGCACTCCGGCGGACCGCGCGGATCGCATTGCCACCGAACGGCAGCGCCACGTTGTGGACAACATGCAGCGCGCGCAGGCACTGGGCGCCGAGGTCGTCACGCTCGATGGCACCGACGTCGCACAGGTGCTGCTCGACTTCGCCCAGGCGCACGGCTGCTCGATGATCATCATCGGACCGACGCGGCAGGGCTGGTGGGGGCGCGCCGTGCGCCCGTCCATCGCGGCCACCCTGCTCGCCGCGAAGCGCGACGTGGACGTGCTGGTGGTGCGGACCTCGGTGGAGGGCGCCTCGTGACGGTTGGCCAACGGCTCTACCTCATGGTCCTCCCCGGCATTCTCGGCGTCGGCCTGGCCGTCGCCCTGGCCTACTGGGGCGAGTACGACCGGCAGGCGCCGTTGGGCTTCGTCGTCATCGCCGTGACGGTTGCACTCATCTCCGCCGCGGTGGCCTGGTACAACGCACGCTACTTGAGCCGGCGCCTCGACCAGCTGGCGCATGCCCGTCGCGCCACCGAGTTCGAGCGGCTGCTCTCGCCCATCACCGGCGCACTCGGCCCCGATGAACTCGACACCATCGAGGGGTTCGTCGCGCGGCTCGGCGAGCGGGTGCAGCAACTCACGCGTGAGGCGGACGGCGCGCGTGCCGCCGCCACCGACGAGCGTCGTGCGCTCGCCGCCCTGCTCGCCGAGGTGTCGCGAGCGGCGCGCCTCGCCGTGGACGAGGCGCGCCTTCCGCTGCACATCCTCGTCGAGGCACCGTTCGGCGAACTCAACGACAATCAACTTGAACTCCTCGCCGATGCACGGGCGGCGGCGGAGCGTGGCGACCGCGCGCTCGCACGACTCGAGGACGCGGGCGCACTCCTGGCGGGCACGACCCTCGCACGGGCCGAGCGCGTCTCGATCACCGAGGTGCTGCGGTCGATCGAGCCGCAACTCAAGGCGGCGGCCGTGCGCGCCCACGTCTCCATCTCGCTCGACATCCAGCCGGCACTCCCGCGCGTGCTCGGCGACCGGGAACGCCTGCGCGAGGCGTTGCTCGCGCTCGTGCTCGATGCGCTGACCGACGGGGAGGCCGGCGCCTCCGTGCACGTGGGCGCCGAGATCGTGGGCGGCGTGCCGAGGATGACGATCCGACCGGTGACAGCGGCCCGCACGCTGGAGGCGCACGCGGCGATGCTCGAACTGCCGGCGCTCGGCCTGCGCGCGTCGCGTGACGGATCGACGCTCGTGCTTGATGTCGGTCGGGTCGACTGACGTCCGGTCGGCGGCACCCCGCTTGCCGCGCGCATACCCGCCCGTAGCTTCTCGCCGGTGTCGCTCCTCGATCTCCTCGATGGCGCCCTCATCGGGCGTGCCGTGCATCCGGCACTTGAGGCGGAGGACGCCACCGGACGCCCGCTCCGCCTGACCTTCGGCGACCTCGAGACGCGAAGCAACGCGATGGCCGCCGCGCTCACGGCCCGAGGCCTCGTCGGTGGCGACCGGCTCGGCATCTTCCTGCTTAACCGCGTCGAGATCATCGACCTCTGGCTCGCCACGCTCAAGCTCGGCGTCATCGCGGTGCCCACCAACGTGTTGTACCGCGAGCGCGAGCTCACGCACATCATCGGCGATGCCGAGCCGAAGGCCGTGGTCACCTCGAGCGACCTCGCCGTGCATCTGCCCGCGGGCGTCGCCAGCTGGGACGTGAACGACCTCGCGCGCGAGGCCCGCACGCTCGACGACGCAACGCGGCCAACCCAGCACGCGGCTGACGGCACCCCAGTCGCGCTCATCTACACGTCGGGCACCACCGGTACGGCAAAGGGCGCCATTCTCACCCACGGCAACTTTGCCGCCAACGCGCGCGCCATCGTCGATGCGTGGCGCATCACCCACCACGACCGCTTTCTCTGCACCCTCCCGCTCTTCCATGTCCACGGACTCGGCAATGGCATCCACGCCTGGCTCGCGAGCGGCTGCCACATGAAGCTCGTCGAGCGGTTCGAGGGCGCACGGGCGGAGGCGCTGTTCACGTCGTACACGCCGACGCTCTTCTTTGGCGTGCCGACCATGTACGTGCGACTGCTCGAGCTCCCGCCCGAGGCGGCCACCACGATCGGGCAGCACGCGCGGCTCTTCGTGTCGGGCTCAGCGCCACTCCCGCCGCACGTGCTCGAGGCATTCAACGTGCGCTACGGCCACGTGATCCTCGAACGCTACGGCATGACCGAAACGCTGATGAACGCCGGTAACCCGTATGAGGGCGAGCGTCGCGCGGGGACCGTGGGACGCGCCTTCGATGGCGTGCAAATCCGCATCCGGGATGAACACGGGCAGGACGTTCCCGATACCGCGAGTGGCGAGCTCTGGATCAAGGGGCCCAACGTCTGCGACGGCTACTGGCGGCGCCCCGATGCGACCGCCGCCGCCTTCGTCGACGGCTGGTTCCGCACCGGCGACCTGGGTGCGCGCGCCGCCGACGGCTACATCACCCTGCAGGGACGCCGTTCCGAACTCATCATCTCCGGCGGCTTCAACATCTATCCGCGCGAGATCGAGGAGCTGTTGCTCGAACAGCCCGGTGTGCGCGAGGCCACCGTCGTCGGGGCCACCGACCCCGTGCGCGGCGAAGTGCCGGTCGCCTATCTCGTCAGCGATGCACCGCTCGACACCGAGGCGATCACCGCCACGCTGCGCACGCAACTCGCCTCGTTCAAGCTCCCGCGCGCCTTCGTCCGCGTCGACAGTCTGCCACGCACCGCACTCGGCAAGGTGCAGAAGCATCTCCTGCCGCCGGTCACCTCGTGAATCCGGCTATCGCCTCGCTCATCGCGCTGCTGCTCGTCATCGCCGCGTCGTTCACCTCGCGCGTGAACGTCGGCGTGCTCGCCGTCTCGCTCGCGTGGCCCGTCGCGATGTACATCGCCGGCTGGAAGGCCGACGCCCTCGCCGCCACCTTCCCGTCATCGCTCTTCCTCACGCTGCTCGGCGTCACGCTGCTCTTCGGCATCGCGACCGCCAACGGGACCATGGCCGCGGTCACCCATGCGATCGTGCGCGGACTCAAGGGGCGCGCAAGCGTCATGCCGCTCCTCTTCTTCGTTCTCGCCTGCACGATCTCCACGATCGGCCCCGGCGCCATCGCGACCACCGCGCTCGTCGCGCCGCTCGCCATGGGCATTGCCGCACGCGCCAAGGTGCCGATGCTCCTCGCGGCGCTCATGGTGGGCAACGGTGCCAACGCAGGCAACCTGAGCCCGATCAGCGCCATCGGCATGCTCGTGCAGGGCCTCATGACCAAGTCCGGGCTCGGGGGACACGACTGGGCTGTCTGGAGCGCGAACTTCTCCGCACATGCGCTCGCCGCCCTCATCGCGTGGACGCTCTTCGGCGGTCCAGCCTTGCTCAAGGGCGGCCGAGTGGAGGCGGAGCACGTCGAGTCCAGCATGGAGCAGCATCACGGCGTCACGCTCGCGGTGGGCGCGGTCTGGATCGCCGCCGTGCTGCTCCTCAAGGTGAACCCCGGCTTCGCGGCATTCGCCGCCGTGGCGGTCCTGGTGATCACGGGGCAGGTCGACGACGGTGCCATGCTCAAGCAGGTGCCGTGGGCCGTCATCGTCATGGTCTGCGGTGTGAGCGTCCTCGTTGGTGTGCTGGAGAAGACCGGCGGCATGGACATCTTCACCACGCTCCTCGCCCGCATCTCCACGCCCGGCACCGTGAACGGCACCATCGCCTTCATCACCGGCACCATCTCGACGTATAGTTCAACGTCGGGCGTCGTCTATCCTGCCTTCCTCCCGGCCGTGCCGGGTCTCGTGCAGAAGCTCGGTGGCGGCGACCCGCTGCAAGTGGCACTCTCCATCAACGTTGGCGCCGCCATCGTCGACGTGTCACCGCTCTCCACGCTCGGTGCGCTGTGCATCGCGGCCCTCCCGGCCGGGCATGATCCCAAAGTCCTCTTCCGGCAGCTCCTCATCTGGGGGTTCTCCATGACGATCGCCGGTGCGCTCTTCTGTCAGTTCGCCATTGGTCTCTTTGCCGGAGTTGGTCGATGATCCGCCGCGTTGCCGCCACGGTACTGTTCGCGTCTGCCGCGCTGTCAGCGCGCGTCACGACAGCTGCCGCACAAGCCACCGCAGTGGCGCGCCCTCTGCCCATCGTGCTTGCGCCACCCACCAAGGGGGCCCCAGCTCCCATCAAGCCGGCGCCCATGGCATCCGTCATTGCGCGCGGTGATTCGCTGCAGTTCTCGGCTGCCTGGACGCCGCCGCCAGGCGTGCCGCTCAACCATCACACGGCCGGCTTCGCCGTCACGCTCTGTGGCGCGGTCTTCATCACGGGCCTCGAACCCGCCGACGCGGCCGCCAACATCGGCTTCTTCAGTGGCCCGCTCAAGTACCGCAGCGAGGTCAAGGACACCGTCGTCGACCGCACAACGCAAACGGTCAAGCTGACACTCAAGAGTGGCGTCACGCGCGTTGCGCGGCGCTACGGCTCGCAGGGGTGCGTGCCGCTCCCGATGGGCGAAGACTCGGTGCACTTCACGCCGAGCATCGTGAAATCGGCGCTGCCCCCCGCTGCGACGACGCCGTGGCCCATGGGCGATGTGCTCCCCCGGAAGACCGACTGGACGGGTGTCGACTCGGCACTCGTGGCCCAGGCCGTCACCGAAGCGTTCGGCCCCGACTCCGCAATGACACTCGGTTTCGTCATCACGCGTAACGGCCGGATCATCGGCGAGCGCTACGCCAAGGGCATCAACCTCCACTCGCAGCTCGAGAGCTGGTCGATGGGCAAGAGCCTCACCGGCTCGCTCGTCGCGCGCCTCATGCAGATGGGCGTGTACACGCTGGAGCAGAGTGCGCCGTTCCCCGAGTGGCAGAAGCCGGGTGATCCGCGCCAGCAGATCCGCATCATGGACATCATGCGCATGTCGAGCGGGCTGCGCATTCTGGCGCCGCAGGATCCGGGCTACACGGACAAGCCGGACGTCTATCCCGATCACCTCTATCTCTACACCGGCAGTGTCAACGAGTACGCCTATGCCGCCTCGCGTCCGCAGCAGTGGAAGCCGGGGGTCGTCGGCCGCTATCGCAACGTCGATCCGGTGCTCGCGAGCTACCTCGTGCGACTGGGCGCCGAGAAGCTCAAGCAGGACTATCACGCCTTTCCGACGCGGGCGCTGTTCGACAAGATCGGCATGCGCGACGTCACGATCTACACCGATCCGTTCGGCAACTTCCTCGGGCAGGGTGCCGAAGTCATCGCGGCACGTGACTGGGCGCGCCTGGGCAACCTGTACCTGCAGGATGGCGTCTGGAACGGCGAGCGCCTCTTCCCGAAGGGATACGTCGACTACGCGCGCACGATTGCGCCGGGCTGGTTGGCCGACGGTCGCCCGGTGTACGGCGGCGGCTTTCTCTGGATCAACGGCGACGGTCGCGAGCCGCTCCCCACGAACGCCTACGCGTTCCTGGGTGCTGGTGGGCAGAGCGCGTGGATGGTGCCGTCGCACGGACTCGTGATCGTGCGCATCGGCAAGTATCGTGGGTCGGATGCGGGCGAGAAGGCGCTCCGTCAGGGCATGGCGACGCTCATGCGGGCGGTGAAGCCCGTGTAGCGCGTCGCCCGCGCTTCCCGCTCACGCCGCACCCTGTTCCACCATCCTCCCTCGTCGCATGCCACGCTCGCTGCTCCTCCGTTTGTTCCTTGCGGGCGCGTTGCTCGCAGCACCGTCAGCACTACTGGCCCAGGCCACCCCCGTGGGCCGCTGGCACACGATCAGTGACGTCGACGGCAAACCGCGCGGCGTCATCGAGATCAAGGAAGTCGACGGCAAGCTCGTGGGAACCGTGGCCGGCACGCTCGTGCCGGGCGAACGGGACGACAAGGTGTGCGTCAAATGCACCGACGAGCGAAAGGGCCAGCGCATCATCGGCATGGACATCCTCCGCGGCCTCAAGCGCGACGGCGACGAGTGGACCGGCGGCGAGATCCTCGACCCGGACAACGGCAAGACCTACAAGGCGAAGGTCAAGCTCATCGACGGTGGCAAGAAGCTTGTCCTGCGCGGCTACATCGGCTTTTCCCTCCTCGGCCGCTCGCAAACCTGGGTCCGCGCCGACCCCTGACGCCTCCTGAGCCCCCTGTCGTGGTGAGCCCCCTGTCGTCCTGAGCGAAGCGAAGGACCTGCTTCTCCTCCTTCTCCTTCTCCCCCTCGCCGGAGCCCGCACCCCGTGCACGTCCCGCTCTCTCCCCTCGAATTCAAGCGCCGCGCGCGCTCCCTCTACGCCGACCGCGAAGCCGTCGTCGACGGCAAGCTCCGCTTCACCTACGCGCAGTTCCTCGACCGCTGCGATCGCTGGACCACCGCGCTTCAGTCACTCGGCGTCGCCCCCGGCGACCGCGTCGCCTACATCGCGCCCAACACCCACGCGATGCTCGAGGGGTTCTACGGCGTGCCACAGGCCGGTGCCGTCGTCGTCCCCCTCAACTTCCGGCTGCTCGCGAGCGACTGGGTCTACATGATCAATCACTCCGGAAGCCGCGTCGTCTGCGTGCACAGCGACTTCCTCGACCTCGTCGAGAGTGTGCGACACGAAATGCCGGCGGTCGAGCACTTCATCGCCCTCGAGGGAGCGCTCCCGGGCTGGCAGTCGTACGAGGCGCTCGTCGCGGCCTCCGCGCCCGACTTCCACGCCCACGAGCTGGCCGAGACCGACCTGCTCACGATCAACTACACCTCGGGCACCACCGCGCGCCCCAAGGGGGTCATGATCACCCACCGCAACGCGTGGGTGAATGCCGTCGGTACCATGATCCACCATCGCATCGTCCCCGGCGATCGCTTCCTGTGGACGCTCCCGATGTTCCACGCCAACGGGTGGACCTTCACCTGGATCGTGACCGCCGCGGGCGGCACGCATGTCTGCCTGCGGAAGCTCGACATGCCCACCGTCTACGAACAGCTCGAGCGCGAGCACATCACCATGCTCAACGCCGCGCCCACGGTGCTCATCTCCATCGCCTCCGCCGATCCTGCGCTGCGCGCCCGCGCGCCCAAGGGGGTGCGCGTGCTCACGGGTGGCGCGCCCCCCGCGGCCCACACGATCGAGCGCATCGAGGGAGAACTTGGCTGGACCATCACGCAGATCTACGGCCTCACCGAGACATCGCCCTTCATCTCGATCTGTGAGCCGCTCCCCGAACACGCCGCCCTCACCCTCGCCGCACGCGCGGTGATCAAGGCTCGGCAGGGGGTCGAGTTCATCACCAGCGGCAACCTCCGCGTGGTCGATGACGCCCTCAACGACGTCCCCCGCGATGCAGCCACCGTCGGCGAGATCGTCGTGCGCGGCAACGTCGTCATGGAGGGCTACTTCCGCGATCCCGACGCCACCGAGCGCGCCTTCCACGGCGGCTGGTTCCACTCGGGCGATGCCGCCGTCGTGCATCCCGGCGGCTACATCGAGATTCGCGATCGCCTCAAGGACGTCATCATCTCCGGCGGCGAGAACATCTCCTCCGTCGAAGTCGAAGGCGTGCTGATGCGACATCCCGCCATCCACGAAGTCGCCGTCGTCGGCATGCCACACGAAAAGTGGGGCGAAGCGCCCCACGCGTTCGTCGTCGTCAAGCCGGGCACCACGCTCACGGACGAGGAGCTCCGCGCCTTCGCCCGTGAGCGACTCGCCGGCTTCAAGGTGCCCAAGGGGCTCACCATCCTGGCCGAACTTCCCAAGACCGCCACCGGCAAGATCCAGAAGTACGTGCTGCGCGGTGGGCGGGCAGGGATCACCGCACAGTAGCGCGCCGCGTCACCCCCCTCAGCGCCGCGCGGCGGCCGGCGAATACTCGGTCGCCGTCATGAACACGCGCTCCGGCGCCTTCGCGAGAATCTTCCCGTCGGCTTCGCTCGCGTCGCGCACCCGCACCCACTCCGGGTCCGTCCCGAACGCCACCCAGTTCCTGTCCGCGGCCGCACGACTCTCGTGCGACACCACATAGATCAGCGTGTTCTCGCGCCGCGCGCTGTCCATCGGAACCCAGTACATCTCGTTCCGCATGCCGTGCCGTTCGAAGAGCGACATCGTGTGTTCGGCGAACCGCTTGTTCAGCGCCGGCAACCGGCCGGGGAGCACCGTGTAGGTGCGCAACTCGTACACGCGCGTGTCGGCCGCGCGATGTGCGCTACCGGCCGCAAAGCCGACACTACCGGCGGCCAGCACGGCCAGCGCGCCAATGAACAAGGGTCTGCGAAACATGCGTCGTGTCCTGAAGGAGAGTCGGGGCGCCCATGCGCGCCACCGTCCAACGATGCGGTCACGACCGCGCTGACGCCAGTGCACCCCCGGTGCGTGACTCACGCCATCGCGCCGGACGTGCCAGATTTGCCGACGACCCTCCACCCTCGTCGAGCGACTTCGTGAGCCAGCCCGTTCCTGAACGCCTGTCCGCCGTACTGGCCGACCGCTATCGCATCGTCCGCGAGATCGGCATGGCCACGGTCTACCTCGCCCTCCTCGGCGCGCCCGCGCTCGCCGCCCAGCAGGGCGACCCTCACCGCACCTTCACCGTCGGCACCGCGACCGCCACACGCGGCGAGAAAGCGCTTGGGAGCATCGCGATTCCCGCCGGCACCGATGCCGCCCTCGACATCGCCGTTGCGGTCATCCACGGCGCCAAGCCCGGCCCCGTCCTCGCACTCGTCGCCGGCTCGCACGGCACCGAGTATGCCTCGATCATCGCGATGGAGCAGCTCATCCAGCAGCTCGACCCGACCAAGCTGCGCGGCACCGTCATCATCGTGCCGCTCGTCAACACGCCGAGCTTCCATCAGGTGGTGCCGCACCTGAATCCGGTGGACGGGAAGAACATGAACCGCTTCTACCCGGGCAATCCCACCGGCACGCAGACCGATCGTGCCTCCTACGCCATCACCAGGCAGGTCATCGAACCCGCGGATCACGTCATTGACATGCACGGTGGCGACATTGACGAAAGCCTCCGTCCGTTCAGCTACTGGACCGTCACCGGCAACACGGCGCAGGACGACGCATCGAAGGCCATGGTGCTCGCCTTCGGCCTCGAACACATCGTCGTCTCGAAGGATCGCCCGTCCGATCCGGCCGCGTCCAGGTACCTCGAGAACACCGCCACCACGCGCGGCAAGCCGTCGTTCACCGCCGAAGCGGGCGGCGCCGGCACGGTCATGCCGGCGGACGTCAACGCGCTCGTGAATGGCTCGCTCAACGTCATGCGCCAGCTGCGCATGCTCGAGGGCAAGCCGCGCATCGTCACCAAGCCGGTCTGGCTCACCGAACTCCTCTCGGTCAGCGCGAACCTTGCGGGCATCTTCTATCCCGAAGTCGTCCGCAACCAGCATGTGAAAGCTGGCGCGCGCCTCGGGCACACCACCGACTACCTCGGCCGCGAGCTCGAAGTCGCCAAGGCGCCCAAGGACGGCATCGTGCTCTACGTGCGCCCCATTCCCAGCATTTCGAAGGGCGAGACCATCGCCAGCATCGGCGTCGTGGGGAAGCCGTAGCACAGCGGCAATGCCGAACGCGTCCCACGTGCAATTGGCGACGCCGATCCCGTCGCCGCGGCTGGCTGATCCTAGGGAGCGCCCGCCACGGTCCAGATCGTGACCAGCAGGCCGGTGTTGTTCTCCGACACGCGTGGCGCGCCCCGCCAGATGAACTGGTTGAAGTACCCGGCCTCGACGCGAAGGCGCGGCGAGAAGCGCCAGCCGAGCTGGACCGACGCGCGGTTCTGCTCGAGCGTCCGGCCCAGCACCTGCTCGCCGACGTGCACGAACAACTCGTCCCACGCGGTGAGGTAGAGGGCCGGCGCATCGAGCCCAACCGCTGGGGCGTTCACCGTCGCGCGCACCATGGGACGGAAGCGCTGGCGGAACGTCCAGTCCGTCACCTCCCACTCACCACTGGTGAGCGCGCGCGTCTGGCCGAGCCATCGCTGCTCCATGCGGAATCGCGCCTGCCACGCCACCGGGCCCGTGGCGGCGCTGAGCAGCAGCTGTTGCCAGGTCCGGTGCTCGGGAAAGGGGGTGGCGGCCGGCGCCTGGCCGTAGCGCGCCGTGCCCACCCACGCGTAGCCGGCGCCCACGCGGACGCGTGGCGAGAAGGTGTAGAGGATGCCCGGGCGCAGCAGGAGTTGCTGTGGCTCCGCCCCGGTGACTCCGCTGCGACGCAGCTGGGCATCGCCAAAGAGCGCCCACCGTGGCGACAGGCGCTGCTCGTGAAAGAGCTGCACCCACGCGATGTCGTTGTCCACGGTCTGCGCGCGCACCGCGTGAGGGACCGCCGCCAGGAGAGCGACGGCCCCCGCGGCGCACGACGCGCGCCACCGCCTCACGACTCGCTGCGTATGCATCATCCCAACAGAACTTATCAGGCGGCCCACTCGTGCCGATCCGCGGCCATGGGACGCATCAAGGAGTCGGCCGACCAGTTCGTCCTCGACCCGGCGCGCGAACGCAAAGAAGAAGCCCCGCAATCCATGAAAGATTGCGGGGCTTCGCTTTGTGCACGTCGGGGCGAGAGGATTCGAACCTCCGACCTCCTGCTCCCGAAGCAGGCGCTCTACCGGGCTAAGCTACGCCCCGAATTTCGGTAGGGTCTTTCACAACACATCCAGCAAGTGCCTGCAACTCCCTGCAACCGCACATGCGCCCGGAGGGACTCGAACCCCCAACCTTCTGATCCGTAGTCAGATGCTCTATCCAATTGAGCTACGAGCGCCTTGCCCCACCAGCGCTTCACACGCCTCTGGAGCCTTGCAAACTACCAACCTTGCCGCGGACCGTCAACCGCTCGCAACGCCCCGCGGCAACCTGACCCTACTCGATCGGCTTGTAGCGGAACGCCGACACGCCGCCCTTCGGAAAAATCACCTTGAACTCCTTCGTCCCCTTCGGCGTAATCCCGTCCAGCTTCGCGTCGGCAGTCCCGACCACGGCGCCGTCCTTGTCCAGGAACTCCACCGCCATCACCACCGACTTCGCCCCCTTGTCCCGGTTCTCCACCGACCCGGTCAGCGTGGTCTCGGTCTGCCCGCGGAAGAAGTTCGTGAAGGTCACGCGCATCGGCAGCGCGTCACCCTTCGTCTGGTACTTCACCACCGAGTCGGTGTACGCGCGGCGCAGCTTCACCGACGCCGCATCCTTGCCCGTGTACGCCTTGCCGATCCCCTGATACGCATACGCATACCACAGCCAGTTGTCCCCGTTGTTCGGGTCCACCGTCGTCAGCTTGGCCGCAATCGGCAGCATCTCCTTGAACTTGTTGGCCGCGTAGTACGACGCCGCCGCGTTGTTCAACGCGTCACGCTGATACGGGTTCTGCTCGAGGGCGAGCTCGAACATGCGCGTGGCTTCGGCCGTCTTGTTGAGCCGCGTCATCGTCACCCCGGCCGACACCTTCTCGTAGTCGCCGTACTTCGCCGGGTTCGCCAGCAGGTCGCCGTACACCCCGACCACGCCGAGCGTGTCCTTGAGGCCGATCAACATCTCGGCCAGCATGCTGCGCACTGGCACCGCATCCTGTTCCGTCCCCGCCTCGTTCAGGAAGGCGCGCAAGTCGTTCACCGCCTGCTTCTGCGCCGACTCCCGGTCCGCCCCCGTGGCCCGCTCGGCGATCTCCGACGACGTCCGCGCGATGGTCAGCAGCGAGCGGTGCTTGATGTCGGTGTAGTTGGTGTCGCTCCCCGCCAGCCGAGCCGCTTCGGTCAGCATCGCGCGCGTCGTGGCCACGTCCTTCTTGTTCGCGGCCACGGAGCCGAGCACATACGGACCGTACGCGCTCTGGCGGTTCATGATGCGCGAGCGCTCGGCCAGCTTCGCGGCGGAATCCTGATTCCCGGCCGAGAGCTGTGCGAACGACGCCTGCACGAGCGAGAACCAGGGGCGCTGCGCGCGCCACGCCGCCGTCTGCGACATGCAGCCGGGCTGGGCCTTCTCCACCACGGAGAAGAGCGAATCCACCAGCACCACGAGATCCAGCTTCGCGTCGGGGTTGTCGGTGAAGCCGACCGCGCCACGCGTCGTGATGTACGTCGCCGGCATCCCCGGATCGCCCATCCATGACGCCAGGGTCTGCCCCATGTACCAGGCACGCCCTTCCGGATTCTCCGGCCCGATCTTCGCGTCGCTCAGAATCCGGATGACGTCGCGGAAGTTGCGCGCCCGCTCGGCCGGATCCTTCGACATCGAGCCCTTCGACAGGGACAAGCCCGCCAGCGGCAGCTGACGCGGCTTGCTCTCGTCCAGTTCACACTTCGCCTGCGCGCCGGCCGTCTGGGCAAGGCACACGGCCGCGACCAGCGCGGCCAGCGATCGATTCCAACGCATCAGCTTCACTCCGTCACTCCCGTCATGAGATGGCCGCCATGGCCGTCGCGGGGCCCGATCGCGCCCCGACCTCGAAACGCCGCCCGGCACGGTGTGCATGGTGCGGCGTGCTTGCCTTCCGATACCCGCCGACCGTGACTGAGGGTCCGGATCGGCGAGCCGGATAAGCTACGTGGCTCGGGGAAGCGCCGCCACGCGCGGCCCCCCCCACCTGCCAGATGCACGACGCCCCGCGCCGGGAGGGCGCGGGGCGTCGCAGTACACGGCGATGGGCGGTACAAGACTCGAACTTGTGACCTCCACGATGTCAACGTGGCGCTCTAACCAACTGAGCTAACCGCCCGATGCTCCTGGCCGCGCGCCGGCGGGAGGCTACCCGCACCGCCAGCGACGACCGTCAGAGCGGGAAACGGGACTCGAACCCGCGACCCCAACCTTGGCAAGGTTGTGCTCTACCAACTGAGCTATACCCGCATCGGGACCCTTCGGCCTCGATCGACCCTACGATTGTCCGGGCCCGGCAGCCGGTTGCCCGGACTGCCATGGAGGTGAGGGGAATCGAACCCCTGACCTCTTGAATGCCATTCAAGCGCTCTCCCAACTGAGCTACACCCCCGGCACTGCACCGAACAAAAGACGGCCTGCGCCGCCGTCCGTTCGGGAACTTGGCAACCTATTCTGGCGTATGCAGAGTGTCAACCAACCGCGCTGGCGGAAGTCGCATTCTCGGGTATCTTTCACGGCTATGCCAGAAACCTCTGGCACTCCGTTTCCGAAGTTCTGCCATCGGGCCCGATCAACACGCCGCCCACAAGCGCGTATGACTCGGTCACCCGTTTTCACGAGAGCCTGTCGACTCGAGACTGAGCCGGCTCCGCTCGACCCATAGATCCTACCATGGCCACTGAACCGAAGCGCCGCCGTCGCCGCGCCGCCCCTGCGGAAATCGCGCCGAACGAACCCGAGCGCGACATCCTCGACCAATACCTCTACGAGGTATCCACCTATCCCCTGCTCAAGGGAACCGAGGAGCTCGAACTCGCCCGCCGCATCCGCTCGGGCGATGACGACGCGTTGCAGGAGCTCGTCAAGCGCAACCTGCGCTTCGTCATCTCCGTCGCCAAGAAGTACCAGAACCGCGGCCTCCCCCTCATCGATCTCATCGGCGAGGGCAACGTCGGATTGCTCACCGCCGCGCGAAAGTTCGATCCCGACCAGGGCGTCAAGTTCATCTCGTACGCCGTCTGGTGGATTCGTCAGGCCATCCTCTCGTCGCTCGCGCGACAGGGGCGCACCGTGCGCGTGCCGCTCAACCGCACCGCGGATCTCTCGCGCATCATCAAGGCCTCCGAGATCCTCCGCCAGAAGCTCCGTCGCGAGCCGCTGCCTGAAGAACTCGCCCAGCTGACCGGGCTCTCCGTCGATGTCGTGCAGTCGCTCGCCGCACTGAACACCGGTGACGTCCGCCTCGACGCTCCCATGGACCCCGAAGGCGATCGCTCGCTCATCGAGCGCTTCGTCGCCGACGAGATGCC
>JANMLN010000098.1:0-55786 GCA_031372565.1 Gemmatimonadota bacterium
CCCGTCTTCACTTGAGCCTACCGGAGGCTGCCATGTTCAAGCTCGTGCTCGTGACCAGCCTCCTGCTCCAGCAGCAGGTGAGTTGGTCGCTTCAGGACCAGTACGGCAAGCTGCACACGCCGCAGGAGCTGCAGGGGCGCGTGGTGCTGCTGGTTGGCGGCGACCGTGCCGGCGCCGAGGCGAGTGGCAAGTGGGTCCGCGCGACCATGGCCGCGCTGGGAAAGTCGGTGGATACATCGCGCGTCACGGTCATTCGCGTTGCCGACCTGCGACAGGTGCCGGTGATGCCGCAGCCGTTCGCGCAGGCCAAGTTGCCGTCGCTCGACAATGCCCCCGTGTTGCTCGACTTCCAGGGGGTGCTCGCGCGCCGCTATCGGTTCGAGGCGGGGAGCTCGAATCAGCTGGTGATCGGGCCGGACGGCCGCGTGCTGGCGCAGACGCGCGGGAACGGGGTGAACGCGGTGCAGGCGAGCATTCTCGCCGCGCGGATCCGCGAGGCGATCGAGCGGGCACCGAAGCGGTAGCGTGCGGTCGGCTTGAGGGCAGCGAAGGAGCTGGTTCTACCGCAGCAACCCCACAAGCAGGTCCTTCGACTCCGGGCCGCTCTGCGGCCCTTCGCTCAGGACGACACGCAGGTCCTTCGACTCCGGGCCGCTCTGCGGCCCTCCGCTCAGGACGACACGCGGCCCTCCGCTCAGGACGACGGCGGTAGTTTTCCTGCCATGCCTCCCGACTCGCTGATCATCGCCGGCGCGCAGATCGCCCCGGTCTGGCTCGACCGCTCGGCCACTGTCGCCAAGATCGCCGCGTGGGTCCACCGTGCCGCCGACGCCGGCGCGCAGCTCGTGGCGTTTGGCGAAGCGCTGGCGCCGGGCTATCCGTTCTGGATTGAACACACCGGTGGCGCGCGGTTCAACGACGGCGTGCAGAAGGCGCTCCACGCGCACTATCTCGATCAGGCCGTGCAGATCGAGGCGGGTCATCTGGCACCCGTGTGTGATGCGGCCCAGGCGCGCGGCATCACCGTCATCGTGGGGATCATCGAGCGGCCGTCCGATCGTGGCGGGCACAGCGTGTTCGCGAGCTTGGTGTACATCGACGACACGGGGACGGTGCGCAACGTGCATCGCAAGTTGATGCCCACTTATGAGGAGCGGCTCAGCTGGGCGAGTGGCGACGGCCATGGGCTGCGCACCTTCCCGCTTGGCGCGTTCACGGTGGGGGCGCTCAACTGCTGGGAGAACTGGATGCCGTTGGCGCGCGCGGCGCTGTACGGCATGGGCGAGGATCTGCATGTCGCGCTGTGGCCGGGCAGCGTGAAGAACACGGAGCACATCACGCGCACCATGGCACGCGAAGGGCGGAGCTACGCCATGAGCGTGGGGGGAGTGCTCACGCACGCCGACATTCCGGCGACGACTCCACACCGCGCGCTGATGGTCGGTGCGCTCCCCGAGGTGATCGCCGAGGGGGGGACGTGCATTGCGGGGCCCGACGGCGAGTGGATCGTGGAGCCGGTGCGCGGCGGGGAGCAGCTGGTGCTCGCGACGATCGAGCATCGGCGCGTGCGCGAGGAGCGGCAGAACTTCGACGCGGCCGGGCATTATGCGCGGCCGGATGTGCTGCAGTTGCAGGTCAACCGTGAGCGACAGACGACGGTACGCGTCAGTGGTGGCTGAGGGCGCGGGCGCTCAGCAGCTCGCGCCAACCACCACGCCTATCGTCCGCTCAGTCCCATGGCCTGCAGCACGAGCTGGTTCAACTCCCGCTTCATCGACGCGCGCACCGTTGCGTGCCGCGGGCTCCCGGCCAGGTTGTGCAGCTCGAGCGAGTCCTGGCGCAGGTCGTACAGCTCATCCTGCGTCGGGTACTTCATCCAGTGGATGTACTTGTACTGGCCCGTGCGGACCGCGCGATAGTCCATGTCCAGCAGGTGGGGGAACGGCTGTTCGTTGGTGTAGAACTCGACGAGCACCGATTGCCGCCAACCGGTGGGCGTCCCGCGAAAGAGCGGCACGAGCGACCGTCCCTGGATCGACGCGCTGATCGGCACCCCCGCGACGTCCAGCAAGGTTGGCGCGAGGTCCACCGTGAGCGCCATGCCGGTCGGTCGCGCACCGGCCGGAATGCGCGATGGCCAGCGCATGAGCAGCGGGTTCCGGATGGACTCCTCGTAGGGCAACCGGCGCTCGGTCGTCAAACCGTGTTCGCCGAAGAAGAAGCCATTGTCGCTGCTCAACACGATCATCGTCTGGTCGAGAATGTGGAGCGAGTCCAGCGTGGCGATGATGCGCCCCAGGCTCTGGTCGACGCCACGAATCATCTCGGCGCGCCGCCGGATCGTGGCATCGCCACTCCACGCCGTGTTCGCGTGCTGGTGTTCGTCGCCGTTCGGGGCGGGCGCCGCCTTGGGCAGCCGCGCCAGCGCCTGGCGGATGACCGGCTTGCCCGCCAGATCAGCGGCCAGGTCGACGGCACCACCGCGCGGCGGATAGCGCCGATTCGCGTAGCGGCCTTCATCACGTGCGGCGGGGACGTAGCCGCGATCGCTCTCCGGGTCGAGTGAGCCGTCGTTGCGCTGCACCACGTCCGGGTGCACGGCCTTGTGCGCGAGATACACGAGAAACGGCTTGTCATGCTCGCGCGTGATGAAGGACACGGCGCGATCGGTCAGCAGGTCGGTCGTGTAGCCGGGCACCTTGTGCATGGCGCCGTTCTCGAAGAGCTCCGGATCGGTGGCGTGGCCCTGCCCGGGCATGGCCACCCAGTAGTCCCACCCCGGACGCGGCGTGGCATCGTTGCCCAAGAGCCACTTGCCGAGGAAGGCCGTGCGGTAGCCGGCCGCCTGCAGCGGGATGTTGAAGGTCTGGAGGTGATGACTCGCGAGGTCGCGCGACACGTTGTCGATGATTCCGTGCCGGCTCGGATACTGTCCGGTGAGCAGACTCGCGCGATTGGGCGAGCAGAGCGGCACCGCGTGGTACGCGTTCACGAACAGCGCGCCCTCGGCGGCGAGCCGATCGATGTTGGGGGTCTCGAGGTAGGGGTGCCCGCCGGCATGGAATTCGTCGAAGCGGAGGTCGTCGACGAGCACGACGACGATGTTCGGGCGGCTCGGAGCCGGGCGAGGCGGGGGCGCCCCGGCAGAGGAGACGAGCGCGAGCAGGGCGAGCGCAACTGTGGCGGTCTTCATGTCGTCTCCCGTGAGCAACCCGTCGTCTGAGCGAAGCGTCGTGTGAGCGAAGCGAAGGACCTGCTTGTCGTCCTGAGCGAAGCGAAGGACCTGCTTTGGGTTCAGCAGGAACAGCACAAGCAGGTCCTTCGACTCCGGGCCGCTGCGCGGCCCTTCGCTCAGGACGACTACGGGCGGCGGGTCGGCTTGATCTCCTCGATCCGGAGGATCGTATCCCCCTCCAGCACACCATCCACGACCTCGATCCCCTCAACCACTTCACCAAACACCGTATAGTCCTTCGTCAACCGCGCGTTGTCACGCAGGTTCACGAACCACTGCGCATCTCCCGTGTCATGGCCGCGCGTGCTCATCCCCACCGTGCCACGCGGATGCGGAATGGTGCCGAGCTCATCACGCAGGAACTGGTCGAGCCCGATGTACTCCGTGGCCCCCGGACTCCCGCCCTGGATGACGAAGTCGGGTTCGACGCGATGCCAGGTGAGTCCATCGTAGTAGTGCGTGTTGGACAGTTCGAGAATCCGCGCCGCCATGATCGGCGCGACATCGCCGCGCAGACGCACGACAAACGAGCCGCCGCCCGACCGGGGCGACATCGTGACGCGGAGCCGGATGTCGGCTCCCCTCGCGAGCTCCACCGCGCGCGGCGCCACGTACGGCTTGAACACCGGCGGGCGATCGTCAGCGATCGGGCGGCCAGCCGCCACGAGCAGCGCTTCGCGCACGTCGTGCGCGGAGGCGTTGTTGCGTGCCACCCACCGTTCGAAGGCTGCGTTACATGCGGTGGCGACCTCGGCGCGCGGTGAGCCCTTGAGCGCGGAGGCCGCGGCGCGTACGGCCTGCGCTCCCTTGGCGGTGAGCGTTGCGAGGTAGAGGTCGTCGTCGGCGTGCGCGACCAGCTTGGACAGCGCCTCGATCGCGAGTTCCTTGACGTTGTCGTCCGCGTTACGCGCCAGCGCTCGGAGGGTGGCCGTATCAGCGAGAATGCCGGCGGCGCGCGCCGCGTAGGCGCGGACCTGCCACTGCACGTGCGACGCGAGCGTGCCGACGCGCGTGGCGGCCTCGGCGGGCCGCACACGCGCGAGCGCCACCACCGCGTGGGCGCCGGCGTGCCATGACACGGCGCCCGCGGCGCGGCGCGAGGCATCGCGCGGGAGCGCATCGATCGCGCTCGTGAGCGACGCCACCATGGCGTCGTCGGCCGCACAGGAGGCGTCGGCCAGATCCATCGCGCGCAGGCGCACGGGCCACGCACTATCGGCGAGCGCGAGGCGCAGCGGGGCGCAGTCGCCCGCGGGCTTCTTGAGCGCGCGGTAGCGGAGTCGCCAGGCGGGGTCAGCGTACGCAGGGGCCGCGCGAAGAGCAGGGAAGGAGTCGCGCGCGGCGAACTTGGGGTCGCGGATGCGGGCGAGCGCCCGCTTCGCGAGCGCGCTGCTGTGCGGATCCTCGTGTGCGGCCGCGCGACGCAGCACGTCACTCGTCGTGTCGTGCATCACCTCCGCCTTCAGGATCGCGACATACCCGCTCGTCGGCGTCAGCGGCGAGTAGAGGCGCTGGGCCTGTGCCGCGGGGCACAGCAGGGCGGTGGCGATGCCAAGTGTGGCGAGTCGATCGAGCGGCAGGCGCGTGGAGGTCATCCAGTCAAATCGACGGGTGGCACGCGGGAATGTCCAGAGGGCGTTCGTACGGCGCGCGGACGGCCCCGTCACCGCGCGCTGCCTACTTCACCGGTCCCAGGTACTTGTCGAGCCACGCCAGCGTCTCGCGGAAGAGCTCGGCCCGCGGCACGTCGTGCCCGCCCTCGTACACTTTCCGTTTCTTGTCCGCGGCTGGCGTGCCGAGGTTCTTGAAGAACGGTTCCTGCGAGGTGGTGAGCGGGAAGAAGAAGTCGTACTTGCCGTTGAGCATGATCACGGGAAGCTTCACGCGCGGCAGGAAGTTGATCGCGTCGGTCTCGGGGCGGCTCCGCTCCATGGTCAGTCCGGCGATGTACAACACGGCGGCCTTGAGGCGCGGCTCGATGGCCGGGATGATGGCGCCGTTCGCGCCGCCCCAGCTCGTGCCGAAGTACGCAAACTTGCCCGCGTCCACGTCGTCGCGACTGCTGAGGTAGTCGAGCGTGCGCCGGTAGTCCATGCCCCACATCACGACGTGGTCACGCCAGAAGATCGAGTTGTCCGGGATGTCCACCGTGAGGCTGTCGCCCCGCTCGTATGTGCTCTTGTAGATGGGGAGCACGAAGATGCGTCCCGAGCGGACGAGCATCGTGGCGAGGAAATCCTCGCGCGTCTTCTGGCTCGAGCGCGCGCCGATCACCCCCGATCCCGGAAAGTACACGACGGTCTGGAACGGCCCCTTGCCCACCTTCGGTGCGTACACCCACGCCCCCATGCGCTCCTTTCCGTAGGCCGCGCTGAACGTCAAGTACTCCACGGTCATGGCATCGACCGTCGTGTCACGCGCCTCGACCTTGGCATCGAGTGGCCGCGGGTCGTAGTCGAACTGCTGACGGTAGCCCGCGAACTCGGCGTCGGTGGCCGGCTTCACCTTGGTGTAGTCGGTGAAGGCGCGCGTGACCGGCGCCGAGGCCTTGGCCACGTTCGCGTCGACCGAATCGTAGAGCACGAGGCGGATGCCATTGATCGGGTTGCGATCCATGGGTGGCTGCGCGTATGCATCCACGAAGCCGTACGGCTGGTCACTCCAACCGCCGCCCAGGATGAAGCGCTCTCCCTGGCCCGCATCGTTGATGCACCACTCTCGCACATTGCCCGCCAGGTCCGACACGCCGCCCCGACTGATGCCGCGCGGCGTCCCCACGGGCAGCGGCCCCTTGCCCTCCAGGTTGCTGCGCGGCACCACGAAGCGCGAATACTGGCTCGTGGCCGCACGCGACCAGTGATAGACGGTGGGCAGCGCCTTGCCGGCGAAGCGCGCATAGGCACGAGCCTCGTACCAGCTCACGCCGCCCACCGGATAGTCCCCCTGTCCCTGCGGGAAGCCCCCACCCTCCCATGCGCTCGGCCCCGGGCGTCCGGTCTTGTCCACGAAGCGGGCCACGGCGGCGTCGAAGGCGAGCGTCTTGCCGCCCTCTACCACCGGATCGGTCCACCACTTGGCGTCCTTGTACCCGCCCGCGTCCACGAACTTCTGATAGTCCGCGTTGCGCACTTCGTAGCGATCCATCCGGTACTCGGCCAGCGCGATCTCGGGCGCGGTTTCGGTTCCCACGAGGAAGGCCGAAAAGGTGCCCGCCGGAATCCGCACCATCTCCGGGTTCGGCGACGACTCGGCGTCGAGGGGAATCAGCTTCAGGGGCCTCAGCTGGCCCGCCGCCGGACCGTAGAGCAGCGTCAGCGTCCGGTACCCCGCTTTCGCGAAGCGGTAGTATCCCGCCCTGCGCACGACGCGCACCGAGTCCACCGGCGACGTGCCGAGATCGTACCAGAGCGTCGTATCGCCAAGTCCCGCGCGGGTCACGTGCACACCGGGTGGATCGGTGACGATGGGCAGTGGCAGCGTGAGCCGATCCCACAACCGTGCGAATGCGGTGTCGGTGGGCGCGAGTTCACGTACCCGAAGCGCGATGGCGAACGCCGAGTCGGGCTGGCCTCCGTCGAGCTGTCGAGCGATGGTGGGGATCGCCTCGTCGCGCACCCAGGCCATGCGGCGTGACGAGGCCGTTGCGGCGTAGGCAACGCCGGCGACACCGATCACCCCCGCCGCGATTCCGATCGCACGCCACGAGCTCTTCTTGGCCGGAGCCGCCGGCGCTGCCGTCGCGCCGGTGTACGCCGCCGATGGCGTCGAGAGCGACTCGATCGCCTGCAGCAACTCGTCGGCTGTCTGGTACCGGTTGGCCGGATCCTTCTCGAGGCACTTCATCACGAGCGCCGCGATCGCGGCCGGTACCTGCGGCGCCACGGTGGACAGTGGCGGCACCGGCTGCGTGATGTGCGCCGCGAGAATGTTCTGCGGCGACCCCGTGAACGGCGCCTTGCCCGTGAGCAGCTCGTACGCCACCACGCCCAGTGCATAGATGTCGGCGCGGTGGTCCACGTTCGGGTCGGCCGCGGCCTGCTCCGGCGCCATGTAGGCCGGCGTGCCGAGCGAAATGCCGACGCTTGTGAGCCCGTGCTGCGACGATGCCTCGCGCATCGCCTTGGCCACGCCAAAGTCCACCACCAGCGCGTGACGCTCGGCGATCATCACGTTGTCGGGCTTCAGGTCGCGGTGCACCACGCCGCGGCGGTGCGCATGGGCCACGCCGTCCACGATGTCGCGCAGGAGGCGCATGGAATCGGAGGGAGGCAGCGCGCCCGAGCGCGTGAGCAGCGAGCGGAGCGAGTCGCCGTCCACGTACGGCATGACGTAGAAGAGCAGGTCGTCGGCTGCGCCCGAGTCGAGCAGCGGCAGGATGTGCGGCGACTGAAGCTGCGCGGCGATGTTGATCTCGCGCAGGAAACGCTCGGCGCCCACCGCCTGGGCGAGGTCGGGGCGGAGGACCTTGATGGCCACCTGGCGCGCGTGCTTGAGGTCGCGGGCGAGGTAGACGGTGGCCATGCCGCCGTGGCCTTGTTCCCGGTCCACGGCGTAGCGGCCGGCGAGGGCCGCGTTGAGGCGAGTGATGGCGTCGTCGGTCACGGTGGGAAAGTACGACGGCGGGCGGGGGTCGGCCACCGGCGCGCAGGTGGCGGGATCGGTCGTGATCGTTCACAGGAGCGCACGGCGCAACACTAGGAGCATGGCTGCAATGAACGGATGCCTCGATCAGGGCGAGCGACGCCAGTTTGACGGGGCCCGCCTCGACGTCGCCTGATTCCCCTCTTGTGAATGTCACATATGACATATAGACTTGACGAAGCAAGCGGCCGTAAACCAATCGTCTGGCTCCGCGGTGAAGTGCGCACGCCACCTTTCTCAGTGGGAGCGCGGCACGAAGTCGGCCGTCTACTCGGATTGCTGCAACGCGGCGTCATGCTGTCCATGCCGGAGTCGAGGCCCATGCCGATCATCGGTTCTCGAGTGCACGAACTGCGGGTCACGGACGCACACGTTGCCTGGCGCGTGATCTACCGCCTCGACGGCGATGCCGTTGTGGTCGTGGACGTCTTCAAGAAATCAACGATGACGACGCCGCGGCGCGTGATCGAGGAGAGCCGGCGCCGGCTGCGTCGATACGATCTCAACTCGGAGGCCTGATGCCGTCCATGAATGCACGCAAGCGCAAGCGCCTCGAAGCGGCCGGGTGGGTCGTGGGGACGCCTCAGGAATTTCTTGGCCTCTCGAACGAGGAAACAGCACTCATTGACATGCACATTGCGCTCAGTCTGGCGTTGCGCGCACTGCGCAAGCGCCGAAAGCTCACGCAGGCGGCTCTAGCCAAACGAATCGGCTCGTCGCAGTCGCGGGTGGCCAAGATGGAAGTCGGTGATCCAAGCGTCTCTTTCGAGCTGCTCATCCGCGGGCTGCTCGCGCTTGGCGCCACGGCGGGCGATGTGGGACGAGTCATTGCGCGTCGCGCGGCCTGAACGGAGCCCGCGAGACCGAGGAGTTATGCGTCGTCCGAGAACGCACTGTGTCGGCGTGCGCCGCACGATCATCCGCGTGAAAGGCCGGCATGCGCACGGCGCTCCGATTTCTTCGCGATCGGCACGGTAGACACGAGGAAGGCGTCGGTGAGGTGACCCAGCCTCGCCGCGACCGCGTCCGTGCCGACGCCCAAGCCCTGGGAGCGCAGATCACGGTGCATACGGTACGCGCTGAAGCTGCCGGCGGGGTTGCGAAGGCACCGGCGGACGGACGCGTGGCCTGACCTCAATTGACGTTTCGCTGACGCCGCGGGCGAGAGTGCACGTCGAGGCCTGGTGTCGCGGGCGGGTATTGCTTACTACTGAGTAGCATACTACAATGTATCATATAACCGAGGAAGCCATCCGCGGTGAAGCCGCGATCGCATTCGTCGAGTCTGCCGTCTTCACCCGCCGGATCGTTGATCTCGGTCTCGAGGCCGGCGTGCGGCAGCTGCAAGCGGAACTGTCGAGAAATCCGCTTGCGGGAGCACTCGACCCTGGAACGGGCGGACTTCGCAAGATCCGCATGGCCGACCCTGCCCGTCGTGTCGGAAAGCGCGGCAGTGCGCGGGTGCACTACCTCTACCTGGTTCGTCACGCCGTGATCTATCTGCTCTTCGTGTACGACAAGCGCGAGTCGCTGACGCTGACGCCCGGCCAGAAGACCATCCTGAAGGCCATGGCGCGGCAAATCGCCCGCGAGTGGGATCAGCACGATGTGTAACCCGTCAGGCCACCTGCATTCGAGAGAGATCGCATGAGGACGGAGCGGTTCGAGGACCTGATGGGGGCGATGCATGAAGCACTCGATCATGCGCGCGGCAAACGAGAATTGCGCACGACGGTGCTGCCGGCGCCACCCGTACCCATGCGGCCGACAGACGTGAAGCGGCTCCGACGTGGCGTGAACGCCTCCCAGTCGGTCTTCGCACACTACCTCAACGTGAGCACGCAACTCGTGCAGGCGTGGGAGGCAGGACGGCGGCGACCCGAAGGCGCGGCGCTCCGGTTGCTGCGCGTGGGACAGGCGCATCCGTCGGTCGTGTTCGCGGTGCGAGAGCCGACGGCTTCGCCGGTCAGGCGGCGCCGGTCCGTTTCACCCAAGACCCAATCCAGCAGATGAGTGTGGCGTGCACACGACGGCCGCTACTGGGCGAACCGCCTACCACACCCTCGGCACCAGCCGCCACCGCACGCGCGCCACGTACCCCTCATACCCGGGCAACTCCCGCCGCAGCAACCGCTCCTCGAGCGTGAGCCGCACCATCATCAACGCCACCGGGACCACCGCCGCGAGCGCTGCGACGTACGACTCGAGCCAAAGCCCCAGCCCCACGAGGATCAGCGGATCGGCGGCGTAGAAGGGATGACGCACGATCGCATATGGCCCCGCGTCCACCACGCCGTGCCCCCGCTCGCGCTGCACGCGCACCTCGGCCGTCGCGAACGCGTTCGTCCTTAGCGCGAGGTTCTTGAGCGTCCACCCGAGCGTGAACAGCACCAGGCCGATCACGCTCACGGTGGCAGCGGGGCGAGGCAGCACATGCCACCGGAAGACGTCGAGCCCTGACATCATGGGCAGCCCGAGGAAGCCCGTGCCGAGCACCGCCAGAAGCAGCGCGCGGTCCACCATCGGCTGATCACCCTGCAGCGGCAGCCCGACACGCGCGAGCAGCACGTCCAGATTGACGCGAGCCACCGCGAACGCGCCAACGCCGCGCACGACCAGCATCACCGCCAGCAGCACCCACGCGCGCCACCACGCGAACGTCTGCGCCGACGCGAACAGCAGCAGCGCAACGAGCCCCGCATCCGCCAGCAGTCGAGCCGCGACGCGGCGCATCGGCAGCGCCGCGCGCCAAATCGTGGGCGGCAGTAGCTCCGACATGCCGCGCTCCAACCGGGCGATCTCCGCGCTCTCCGTGCCGACGATCCAGCGAATCCGACGCGTGTCCATCGTGGTCATCTCACGTTCGTTGGGGTATCGGGCACACGGCCCGCACGTCGTGCAGATGTACACCTCCATCGCGTCGGAAGCAATCAACGGTGGGGGACGGGTCCATCCCTGAGCGGGCGCGACGCGACGAAGCCGGTCAGCGACCGCGTGCATCCGATGCGCTCGAAGAACGCCGTGCTCTGCGGCTGCGCGCCGAAGAACAGCCGACCGCGCGGAGCGCGCTCGAGTGCGAGTTCCATCAGCCGGCGCCCGATGCCGCGGCGCTGGTAGTCCGAATCCACGAGAATTTCCGGCACGGTGCTGAAGAAGTGACCGTCGGTGAGCACGCGCACGCTGCCGACGAGGCGCGTCCCGTCCCAAGCACCCACGTTGATCGTGCGCTCGAGCGCGGCGGCGGTGTCGCCAAGCGAGTAGTCGCGCGGCCAAACACGTTGCGCGAGGGCGAGGAAATCCTCAGAGGTGAAGCCGTCCTTGTACGACACGTCCGTCATGGTCACCTCTGGGTTTCGATCGGCCGCCGCAGGTTCGGCTTGAGCATGGCGTATCCGACCATGGCCACCGCCTCCGCCAGCAGCACCATGTACGGCATGCCCCACAGGGTGTCGGACAGGACGTGATGCTTCGTGATCAACGGCTCCAGCACGAGCCCGAACAGGATGAACACGACGATCGGGACGCCGAGGAAGAAGAGCAGGAAGACGAGCGGCTTGAAGCGATTCGTGATCGTGCGCCACGCGAGGATGAGCGGCGGGAAGGCCAGGCACCAGATGGCGACGTTCATGAGCCAGAACGCGACCGGCGAACGTCCGAACAGGTGATGCACCACCCAGGGCTCGTCGTTGGCGCCGAGCAGGCTGAACGCGATGCGCATGATCGGGACCGTGGCCAGCACGAGCGAGACGCCGAAGAGCTTCGCGCCCGGATCCTGCTTCCGCATCTGGACCCAGCCGTACCACATGGGCAGGTAGTTGAAGAGCACTGGCCCAGCCAGCGTCGCGATCCAGAAGGTGTCCGGGTGCTGTTCGGCGCAGCCCTTGGCGAGCACGAACGAGTTGAAGGTCTTGTAGCCCCAGTCGCCGCAGACGAGGAAGCCGGCGACGTGATGGCCGAGCTCGTGTCCGATGCCGAGCAGGGCGCCGAGGCAGAAGAACGCGCCGATGTAGGGCCAGGTGAGGGGGATCTTCACCGCCGTATCCTAAGGCTTCCTCGGCCGTTTCACCCCAACCATCCGCTCAATCACATCCCCTTCGAGAATCCCGTCCACCACCTCGACCCTCTCGACCGCTGCCACGCCGCCTACGCGTCCATCGAAGCGTCCAGCAGCCACTCGTACGCCGGCATCACCCGCGCGCCGGCGGACTTGGCGCGGGCGCGACCGTCGCGATCTGGCACGAGGAGGCGTTGTTGAGCTCGGGGATGTTCCCGCGCACCCGCGTCGAGCGCGCGCAGCTCCCGCGCCAGCGTCGCCTCGTCGGAGAGGTCGGCGCACACCTGGATCAGCTCCTGTCGGCCGTCGGGATGCCGTGCGAGAAAGTCCACTTCGAAACCCTCGGCGGTCTTCACGTACATCACCTCGGCGCCGCGTCGTTCCAGTTCGTTGAACACCACCGTCTCGAGCGCATGACCCGTGTTCGAGCGACCGCTCGTATCGAACGCTCCGATCAATCCCGGATCCACGGGATAGAGCTTTCGTGGATTCGAATTGCGCCGGCGCTCCGATTCGGTCGCGATCGGAACCGTGGAGAAGAGAAAGGCATCGGTCAGGTGACCCAGCATCGCGGCGACCGCATCCGTGCCGACCCCCAACCCCTGTGAGCGCAGGTCACGGTGCATGCGGTGCAGGCTGAAACTGCCGGCCGGGTTGCGCAGGCACTGGCGCACGATCCAGCGCAGCGCACTCACCTGCGACAGCGCATATCGCTCCACCACATCGCGAAACAGCACCGTGTCCACGTACCCCTGCAACAGCTCGACGCGCAGGGCCTTGGGCAGTCGCTGCGTCTCGGGGAAACCACCCTCCAGCAGGAACTCTCGAAAACGCCGCTCCACTCGAGAGCGTTCGGCTGGCGTCCAGCGGCGCGCGGCGCGGGTGGGCTCCTCGTCACGATGTCGCAGGAACTCCCGGAAGCCGAACGGGTGAATGACCACGGCCAGGCCACGCCCGCGGAGAGCGCTGTGCACCTCACGCGACAGCATGCGCGCCGAAGAGCCCGAGACCACGAGCTCCACAACCTCGGTATCCAGCACGCGTCGCACGAAGCGCTCCCAGCCGGACACCAGCTGGATCTCGTCGAGCAGCCAGCTCACGCGCGCGCGCCCCCGGAGCTCCGGGTGCCGGCGAAAGAACTCCTCAAGCAGCAGGTCGAGCTGTGCGAGTTCGAGATCGGCAAGCCGATCGTCGTCGAAGGAGAGGTAGATCGCGCGCTCGGGTGGCAGCGCGGAGCGTCGCTCGTCCAGCAGCTGCCGCAGGAAGGTTGTCTTGCCCGCGCGCCTCATCCCGATGACGGCGTGGACCTTGTCAGGCACGGCGCGCAAGCGCGCATCCCGCCGTGTGAGCGCGACCGGCGGCGACGGCGCGAGAGCGGCGCTGAGCTTCTCGTCGAGGACCGGGTGGAGAGGCATGCCAGAACGCTAGCGACAAGGTGGACCTGTCACAAGTATAGGTTTGGCGCAATCTGGACTTCCGGCAGGTCCACCTTGACACCGCGAAAGCGAACGAGGTGCTCCCGAAGGCGGCCAGACGGTCCGGCAGATCGCCAGTTCACCCTCCGGCTATTCGCGGGTTCAGCTTCCGGCTACTCGCAAGTTCCGAGGCCACTATTTGGCTTCCCCAGCGGACCGCACCACCCCATCCCACGCCACCCCACGCACCGCGCGCCCCGGCTTGGCCCCCGTGTGCTTCCCATCGCGCCACACCGCCACGCCGTTCACGAACACGTCGCGCACGCCGGCCGCGATCTGGTGCGGCTTCTCGAACGTCGCCTTGTCGATGACCGTGGCCGGATCGAAGATCACGATGTCGGCAAAGTTGCCCTCCTTGAGCATGCCGCGATCGCGGAGCCCGAGGATCTGCGCGGTGGACCAGGTCATCTTGCGCACCGCATCCTCGAGTGTGAGCACCTTGTCGTCGCGGCCGTACTTGCCCAGCACGCGCGCGAAGCTGCCGTACGAGCGCGGATGCACGAGCGCCGTCGTCGTATCGGGGTCGAAGCCGCCGGCGTCGCTGCCGATCACCACCCACGGCCGCGCGATCATCGCGGCCACGTTCGCTTCCGACATGCCGAAGGTGACCTTGCCGAGCGCGTTCTTCTCGCCAACTGTGAGCGCGATGATGGCGTCCACCCAGTCGGCTCTAAGCGCCTTGGCGATTTCGTCGAGTCTCTTGCCCTCGAACTGCTTCCACTCCGGCTTCTTGAACCCTGCGATCTGGAACGCGTGCGGCGGGTTGTCCTGGCACAGGCTCGGCGCACCGACGCTTAGGTCGGTCATCTCCTTCCGGATGCGGACTTTAAGCGACGCGTTCTGCAGTCGCTCGAGAAGCTTGCCGTCGGCGTGCACCCAGCCCGGAATGCAGCTCGAGAGGTTGTTGCCCGAGGCGGGGTAGGGGTACATGGACGCCTTCACGTCCTGCCCCGCGAGGCGCGCCGAGTCGATCTTGGCGATGGCGGGCGCGGCGAGGGCCCAGTTGCGCTGCCCGGCCGCCTTGAAGTGGTAGATGACCACGGGGACGCCGCCGTCCTTGCCGATCTTGATGGCCTCGTCCATCGCGCCCAGCAGCCCGCCTTCCTCGCCGCGGATGTGCGAGATGTAGGTGCCATGGAGCGGCGCCATCGCCTTGGCGAGCTCGACGAGTTCGCTGGTGCCCGCGTAGCTCCCCGGCGGATAGATGAGCGCGGTCGAGATGCCGAACGCGCCGTCGGTCATCGCGTGGCGCACCACGGCGCGCATCGCGTCGAGCGCCGCCGCCGGCGCAGTGCCCTCGGTGCGCCCCATCGCGTACGCGCGCACCGTGGTGGCGCCCAGGTAGCTGCCGACGTTCACCGAGTTGCCGTGCTTCTCCATGGCCGCGAGCCAGAGCCCGAAGCCGTGATCGCCGCGGAAGGTCTTCACCTGCGCGCGCATGAGCGCATCGTCCGGATCGCCGCCGTTGTACAGCGAATCGAGCCGCTCGTTCGACGGCGCCGGCGTGGTGGCCTCGCCGAGGATCTCGGTAGTGACGCCTTGGGACACCTTGCCGATGACGCGTCCGTCGGCGAAGAGGAGCGAGTTCCAGGAGTGGGATTGGATGTCGATGAAGCCTGGGGCGACGACGAGGCCCTTGGCGTCGACTTTCTCCTTGGTGGTGGCTTCGGCGAGTGCGCCGAGTGGGGCGATGGTGCCGATGCGGGCTCCGCGGATACCGAGGTCGCCGTAGTAGTAGGGGTTGCCGGTGCCGTCGACGATTCGGGCGTTGGTGATGACGAGGTCGTAGGGGGCGGCCATGGGGTCGCGGGGGCCGCAGGCGGTGGCAATCGCGACGATCAGCAGCACCACGGCAGACCGGAGCAAGAGCATACCGGCGTGCGCCGGTGCCGGGTTCATTCCGTCCTCACTGGCGAGTGTGTACACTCAAACCTCCTGCTGCATTGCAAGGATTCAAACGCACGGCTGATCCGGGCTCGTCCTAGCTACCCCTCTTCAAGCGCGCCGGCCCCAAGCCGATGGTCCGGCGCGCACCTTCCACCGAAGGGCTCCGAGGTCAACGACAATCGGCACCGAGCCTGCTCTGGTCCTTGCAGCGACGCGACATAGCCATTCCGCCCGATCTTTCGATCTCGCCAATCCAGGAATACCGATGACATTGAGTCCTTACCGGTAGACCTCGTCAAGCCGCCAGACCAACTGCAAGGCTTCGGTCCAGCCTGCGTCCGCAAATACATCAAGCAGCGTCAGCAAGTGCTCCAATCCGGCTCCGCTCGCAACGTCCCCACGGAAATCCGCAAGCACCGTATCGACAAGCCGCACAACATCCTCGACAGCCAGAGCATCAAGATGATACCTGCCTGGAACAGCCGCCACAGTCACTGCGGCGGCAAGGCCGAGGACACCCACGGGGTCATATGGAAGAACAAGGTTGAGGAAGCCCATGAACCGATGTGCGGTACTTGGCAGGAGGCCGCCTCCATCACTTGGCCTCCCGAAGGCAACAATTGCATCGAGGATTGGCCGAGTCTTCCGGTAATAGTCTCCGAGCGAAACGCGCGGTGACGCAGCCTCGTCACCCTCCGAATCGTATGAAGCGCCTCTAGGAGTGGCGTTGAAGTAAACGCGATTCACGAGCAGTTCAACGAGGGCATAGGCCGGTCGCACGCTAGCATCCGCGTCCGCTTCCGAGTTCGTCGGTCGCGTAACAACCTCGCGAAGCTTGGAAAGAAGTACCTGAATCCACTCGACCGCGCGCTCTTCCGCAAGACGTTGATCTGGCGTGGGAGGCCTCTCGGGGCGCACCTCGTTGATCGCGCGAAACGCGAATTCAGATACCAAGTCGCCGCGGGTGGAGAAATGATCCACTGCGGATGCGACCTCTTCCCACGCCCACTTCTCGTCCAACCGGCAAGAAAAGTACGCCAGCCAATTGGCGGACTCTCTCAGGAGAGTCGCACTCTCGGAGCGCAGAGCCCGCGGCAACAGCCTCCGAACCGTATCGTCCCTTCGGGCGTCTCGATAGTCGACATGACTCAGCGTAACGAGGAGCTGCGACACAATGCTCTCGGTCGCCTCGTTGACTGTCCGGTCCTCAACAATCTCCCAGAACGTTTCGGGTGCAGGGGAGATCAAGAGGCGTGCCCACTGGATCACGATGAACCTGTCGGATGGAACGGGCGACTTGGAGAGTCGTACGAGCGCATCACTCGCGGCTGGATCGAATGAAGTGGACAACAGGTATGCAAGGCCGCTCACGGCTTCTGTTCGCGGCGTTGGGGACCAGGCTGGTGTCTCGAAGGAGCGACTCGAAGCCTCTTCGCTGGCCGGGAAGCCCGCCCCGAGCAGCAGCACCTTCGCGCACAAGACGCGAAGTGGACGTGCACTTGTCGGCCGCGTCTTTGCAAGCGTTGACGCCGCCTCCGCAAGCTTCGTCCAAACGAACTCGTGCAGCAACGTCTCAACTGGCGGCGACATCGTAGCGGCCTCGACATCCTCCCGGAAGGTGCCAACGAACGCGTCAACGGCCGCAGAGTCGGGGACTGAATTCCGCCAGCGTTCAGCGAAGGCGCTCGCACGCGCAGCAAGGTCTCTCAGATCGCGATTCACCGGATCGGCGAGCTGCACTCCGGACTCGATGAGCCAGTCGTCGGTTGTATACTCTCGCGAGGAGGACGTGAACCGAACGAGGGGCTCGTTTGCGCTATACTCGCCCTTCGCCGCAAGCACCATCGCGCGTTCACGTGCCCACGGCGTCGCCAAGAGTCTCGACGGAATACGTGCGAGCAGTCTATCGCGAGCGCGTTCCGAGACAGTTCGGGACCGGTCGACGTCTGAATCTGCGCTCTCAGCCTCGGCGGATGAAGGGCGGGAGTCCGCCTCCCACCTTTGCGGAAGGGTGAACAGGGAGTTCTCAAGCGCTGCCCGCTGTGCTGGCTCCCAGTAGTCCGCCGCCGACTCGATAAAGGAACCGAGAGCATAGATCGTGTCGACTCCGACCTGCACTGGCGCAGCCAACGCGAGCTCATGCAGTGGCCGCGCATAGCGATACGGCGCCTTGGCGCCGATGTCGAGCAACGAGGACCACGTCGAGGCAGCTAAGCACTCATCAGCGATTGCTGCGATGGCGTCGGTGGGGTCAAGTGTGCAGTCGTCTCCCGAGAGGTATGAAGCAGCATCCGCGCAAATTGCGAGCACATCATCCCGGTGCACGCCCTGAAACCAGGACACGCTCAGGTCAGGCAAATAGCGGCGCTGCTTTCCGAGAAAGATAAAGGACTCCTCCATCTCACCTAATGTGGCGCCCTCCCGCAAGTAGGGAAGTAACTGCTCCTTTATGGCGTATCGAGAGAGGAGTGCAAACGAGAGACGAACGGCCTCGAGAGGGTGCGCTAGAAGTACGTCGGGAAAGGCGGATCGAAGAGAATAGTGCAGCATCTCGAAGTCCTGCCGCCGCGTACTCGTTAGCGCCAGAACAATCCCCCCGAAATCCGTCTTCTCGTTGCTCAACTCACGGTGGCCAAACACGGCACGATAGACATCGACCACTAGTGCAATGTCGAAGCGGGACAATGCTCCAACGTCGTGGCAGAGAGAGCGAAAGTACTCCAACGGAAACGAGGGATGCGTCAGGAGAGTCAGCAGCCGCCGTAGAAGCGAAGCGGACGCAGTACGGTCGGTGGAGAAGCTGCGAATGACCAGAGGCACTCCGTGCACGGCGCCGAAGGCGTCCATCCATCGGGGATTCTCCGAGCGGGCTGTCCAAGCCCAGTCCAACAAGCGTCTCGCGGCAACTCCGCAGCTGGCAAGCGCGTCCGGCTGCGGATGCCTCTCAAGATCGCGTAAGAGTTGAGTCAATAGCGCTCCGAGCTCCCACCCAAAAGTCGGTGCGGGAGCAAGTGCAAGCTCAGCCGAGATCTCCGCCCATACGGCCGCAGACTGCGGTGGTGCGAAACGGAGGGCTTGGAGAGTACGCAGGACAGCCTGGGACGCGACCTCGGGCGTGCGCTGCAGCCCCTGAAGGAGCGGGGCGAGCTCGACTGCGCCACGACAGTCCCGAGCAATCACAGTTGGCGGAATGATCCGAGCCACCAAGCGGATTCCAACGTCTTCACACGAGAGCAGGCGAAGGAAGCACGACCAGAAGCGATCCCTTTCAGCGTGCCAAAGGCGCGCGAAGTAGTAGGTGATGCTTGGGCGTAGGAAGAGCGGGCGCGAGAGGTCGTCCGTGAGAAACGATATGAGACGCTCGACGTCTTCGTCTAGAGTAAGAACTGAGACAGCGTAGTCAAAGAGAATGTTGTGTGAGAAACGAATGCGACCTTCGCCCGAACCTGAATGAGCGAGCACCTCGTCGCTTAGCAGAGCTGCCAGTGACTGAGGCTGGCCGGGCGAGCTGTCATCGGGCGGCGCCACAGTCAGGCGTCGCTCGCGAACCATGCCAGCGGCCAAAGCGCGAAGGAGGCTGAGGCGAGCGAGAGAGTCCGGTGTGCCGGTGACGTAGCGCTCCCAGTACCGAGCGAGGAGTTGAACCTCAGAGGACAGTGCGGACAGCTCCGCGGATGGGTTCGCACGGAGAATGCGCTCCACCAGCCAGAGGTGAAAGGGAATTCGAAGGAGGCGGCGAAAGCCGGCACTAGTTGCATCATGGATCGCAGCCAGAGCCGGGAGGGCGGAGAGTGCGTCTGTTACTTCGTCCGGCGAAAGCTCTGGGATCTGGAAATGGCGTGAGGAAAAGCGCGCATCGACGTACTCCGGCGGAGCAGGAGCGGCGCGGTTGGAGAATGCCCTGTGTAAGGTCAGCGATTTGCTAGCATCATAGGTGCGGGCGCTAGCCAATACAGTCCATCCCGCCGGTGCAGAACGGATCGCAGCAAGAATCAATTGCAGCACACGCGCGCGCGTGTCATCGCTACGGGCAGCGTCAAAGCCATCAAAGATCAGCACGCCCACGGGCGCGCTCGCGTACAGCTCCGTGAGGGCGGCAGCGAAAGTCGTCGGATACCCTAGAACAAGGCGCAGCTCTTCCTCACTCGCGCCTCCAAGCTCCTCAACAGGAATGAAGAGATAACGCACCTCAGTACCGTCGAAGGATGCCGCAAGTGAGGCGAGAGTGTAACTCTTGCCGACACCGGGGACACCGATCACCAAACCGTGGCCTGATAGTGCGAAGGCGCGAAGCGCCGCAAGGAGCGCCGATCTCTCAATCCTCATGGCGCACTCTCCGCGTGAGGGCAAACTTGTTCGTCTTTGCTACCCAGTCCGAAGTGGACTGCGATGCGCCTGTTGCCGGCGGCGCCGAGGAATCTGGCGAAGGAGCTGGCGAAGAAGGAGGAGAGGTCTTGCTTTGGACCTCCCTCGAGATGCGGTCCACTAGCCTATACAGTTCGTCATGGGCTTCAGGCTGCCCGTCTGCGCGATAGAATATCGTCTCGACTCCGTACTCGCTCTTGAGTTGCTTGGCTCTGTCGAGTTGTGCCGACGCGTTCTGTGCGTAGATCGGCAGCAGAGCGTAATGCGCTGAAGTTCCAAATGTCCAGGTTGCGCTACTGACGTCTCTGAGCACCCGCGCGAGGTACGGATCGTCCATGCTGAATCCGACGAAGATCAGGCGCCGAGTCGCCATGAGGCCGGCTGTGAGCATATAGAGCGGCCGCGGCGCGCGCTGACTCCAGTTCGCCCGGGCCCTTAGCTCGGCGATCGTAAGGGTCCGCCTGAGATGCGGCTCAAGGGCAAGGGCTGTCGCTATATCGGGGGGTACAAGGTCGGTATTGTCGCTGATGTTGGATGGGAAACCATAGGCATCTAGGTACGATCGTTCAGTGAGCACGATGCTGCTGGGCTGTGTCACCACGCCATGCAAGTGGATGACATGCTCCAAGGCTGAGTGTGGGCGGCGTTCAGATAGAGCCCGAATCGATGGAGCGACTTGTGATGTGTCAGGCGGATGCCAGATTGTCACACTCTTCGGGATAGACGCCCCCCCATGAGCATCTTTGTAGGCAACTTCGGCTACGATGTCATAATTCGTGGTGAGTATCCCTTGAAACGGAAGCCCAACTAACTGACGATGGAACGGGATGAGTCTGTCTCTCACGTCCGACTCACGTGACAGATAGAGGCGCTGATGGAGGGCCCGATTAAACTCATCCGGGCCCAAGCTGTCAGAGATCTCCTGAGCGTACGCCAAGAAATCGGCTGGAGGTATTGGCTCTTCGCGAGCGACAAAGCCAGGGGCCAAGGCGGTCGCCCTTTTGGCGAGCTCGCGAAGCAGGCGGGGCCAAGAATCGAACTGCGCGGCGATGCTAAAGCCAGCTCCCAGCACCAAGAGCGCTTGCTGGCTCGCGATTAGGTCTACGAGTTCGGCAAGACGTTGGTCGCGTTCCAACAGGCGCTCAGAAGAAAGCGCTTCAACTGGGATCTCGGAGGGCAGAGACTAGTCTCCTCGCAGCGGGCCCTGTGCGCGACGCGCAGGCAGGTCAGTGAAATGCTCCGACTCTATCGAGTGCGACGAAAGGCCTTACCGGCAGTACCACGTGGGATGGCGTAAGCCACGCGAGTCAGAAACAAGGTGAGGCCGGCGAGCACGAAAAGCTGTTGCGGGTCGGACTGGGGTCGGTAAACGAGGGTGTCCACCTGAAACGGAGCTGTCACGCGATGCCGAGGCGTGAACCCACCCTCACAAACGCCCCCACCGCCCGCTCCAAATCCTCCCGCGAGTGCGCCGCACTCACCTGACACCGCACCCGCGCCTGCCCCTGCGGCACCACCGGAAACCCAAACCCGGTCACGAAGATCCCCTCTTCAAGCAGCGCATCCGACATCGCAATCGCGTCCTTCGTCTCCCCAATGATGATCGGGACGATCGGCGTCTCCCCAGGCAGCGGCTTGAACCCCGCCTCGACCAGCGCCGCACGGAACCACGCCGTGTTCTCATGCAGCTTGGTCACCCGCTCCGGGTGCGCCTCGATGAACTCCACGCTCTTGAGGGCGGACGCCGCCACCGTCGGCGGTAACGCATTCGAGAACAGCTGCGGCCGCGACCGCTGATTCAGCCAGTCCGTCAGCACCGCCGGCCCCGCCACGAACCCGCCCGCCGCGCCGCCCAGCGCCTTGCCGAGTGTGGACGTGATCACGTCCACCTCGCCGATCACGCCGAAGTGCTCGGCCGTGCCGCGGCCCGTCTTGCCCAGCACGCCGGTCGCGTGCGAGTCGTCCATCACCACGATCGCGTCGTGGTCGCGCGCGATCTGCAGGATCTCCGGCAGCTTCGCGATGCTCCCCTCCATCGAGAACACGCCGTCCGTCCAGATCACCCGCCGGCGCGCTCCCTTGTTGGCCTTGAGCTGCACCACCAGGTCGTCCATGTCGGAGTGCTTGTAGACGCCGGTCGTGCACTTGGTGATCGCCTTGGCCAGGCGGATCGAGTCGATGATGGACGCGTGGTTGAGCGCGTCGCTCACCACGAAGTCCCCCTCCTGCACGATGCTCTGCGTCAGCGCCTCGTTGGCGTTCCAGCACGCCACGTAGCTGAGCGCCGATTCCGTGCCAACGAACCGCGCCAGCGCCGCCTCCAGCTCGCGGTGCACCGTGAACGTGCCGCAGATGAAGCGCACGCTCCCCGTGCCGGCGCCGAACTGCCGAAGCCCCGCATGCCCTGCCTCGACCACGGCTGGCTCGTTCGACAACCCCAGATAGTTGTTCGACGAGAGCACGAGGATCTCCCCCTTGCCCTCCATCTGCACGTGCGCCCCCTGCGGGCTCGACAGGTAGTTGAAGCGCTTGTAGACCTGATCGGCCTTGAGCTGGTCGATCTGGGTGGACAGCTCGGTGACGAAGCGGGCGTTGCGGGACATATGCGGGACTGAACCTGCGAGAGAGAGACGGGTAGGGCGGTGCTACGCGAGCGGCCGGCGGGTCGGAGGGTGACCATCGAAGCCGAGGTACGCGACACCGAACTGATAGTTCTTGCAGCGGTAGTGCGCCTTGTCCGTGTGGCCGTTGAATCCTTCACGGAGAGCCGGAATCGGCAGTTCCTGAGCATTCTCGAGCACGAAGCGGTAGCCGTTGTACGTCACCTTCTCGACCAGACCGCCTTCGAGGTAGGCCACCGGGAGATGGAGGTTGCGGAACCCGCGTTCCTTCTCGGGTCCGTTCGCGACTCCGCAGATGTACAAGAAGGGGAACCGGTCCATCTCGTCAAACGCGAGGTCAACTCCGCTCGGCGCGTTTCGAGAGTTGAAGTTGGGCGCGAGGGCGCCGCCGAAGCACTCCTGGCAGTGCTTCGCCTCCTTGAAGCTCTTCACATAGTAGGCCCACAGGAGCCCGAAGCCCTGAATGGGGCCGGGCGCGTTGGTCTCGTGCGACACGTGCAGCCGGATCACCGACGGCATAGTGGATTGGAGTAGTTCCAGCAGTTGTCAGCAAGAGAGGCGCCAAGTGCTCACGCAAATGCGAGCCCGACGCCTCCCACAGGCTAAGCCGGCGGCGTCGCCGACCTCTCCCCGTCCTCAGTCAAGATCCACCGCAGCATCGCCGCGTCAACATTCCCGCCGGAAATGATCACCCCGACGCGTCCGGAAACCTTCACAGCTCCGCTCATCGCCGCCGCCAACGCCAGCGTCCCGGTCGGCTCAATCACCTGCTTCATCGTCAGCATCGCAAACCGCACCGCCTCGACCAGCGCCGAGTCCGGCACCGTCACCATGTCATCCACCAACTCGCGAATCATGGGAAACGTGATCTCCCCGCCGCAGATCGTCCGCGCCCCATCCGCGATCGTCGCCGGCACACCCGGCAGGTGCACCAGCTCACCCGTCTTGAACGACCGCGTCAGATCATCACCCAGCGCCGGCTCCACGCCAATCACTTTGCAGTTGGGGCTCATCGCGCGCGCGGCCAACGCAGACCCCGACAGCAATCCACCCCCACCGCAGCACACCAGCAGGTAGTCCAGCTCGCCCACCTCCTCGAACAACTCCGCCGCCGCCGTCCCCTGACCGGCGATCACGTCCGGATGATCGAACGGCGGCACCAGCGTCGCACCGGTCTCGTCCACCAGCTTCCGCGCCACTTCTTCGCGCTTGGACTCGCTCGGGTGGAACGTCACCACGGTCGCGCCGTAGCCCGCCGTCGCATCGAGCTTGGCCTTGGGAGCGTTGTGCGGCATCACGATCGTCGCCTTGCAGCCGTAGAGCTGCGCCGAGAGCGCCACAGCCTGGGCGTGGTTGCCACTGCTGAAGGCGACAATCCCCTTGGCGCGCGCCTCCGGGCCCATCGCCGTCAGCGCGTTGTACGCCCCGCGGAACTTGAACGCCCCCATCCGCTGCAGGTGCTCCCCCTTCAAGAAGAGCTCGGCCCCCACGCGCTTGTCGAGCGTGCGCGAGGTCAGCACGGCGGTCTTCTTCGCGATGCCGACGAGACGGCCGCGGGCGGCGGTGACGTCTAGGAAGGTCGGGTGGGGGGCGGTCATGTCGGGGGCTGATTGCTAGAGGTCTTCCGGTCGAAGACCGGATTGCTTGGCGAGGCGCGAAAGCATCCGCGGACCGATCTCTTCATCATCATGAAACGCGAACACGATGTCGGGCCAGCCCTCGCGGGCTAGTACGCGATGCGATCCGGATTGTCGCTTGAGCCCCCAGCCGATCCTTTGCAGCGCCGCGAACACACGGCGTGCCTTCGCGGCCCCGAACGAGCTCACGCCGCCTGAAACGCGACGGTCATCAGTTCCGGCACAGCTTCGCCGTGCTCGAGGCGGTCGGCGAGGACGCGAAAGGCCAGCGCCTGCACGCGCGCAATTGCGTCACCCTTGGTCACGCCGTAGGCCATCGCGCCCGGCAGCTCTGGCACTTCCGCCAGCCAGCGTCCGTCGGTCTCCTGTTCCACTTCCAGCCGAAGATTCATCGGAACCGCCGCGGTGAGGGAGATTCATTCTACCCCGCCAGCAGAGCTCTGTCCAAGGGCGAGGCCTGCGCGTGCCCCCCCCTCACCCGATCTCGAACACCACCTTCCCCGCCTCCCCGCTCTTGATCGCATGAATCGCCGCATCAAACTCCGCCATCGGCATCCGATGCGTGATCACCGGCGTCGGATCGAACTGCTTGCTCCGCAGAAACTGCGTCATCTGGATCCACGTGTCGTACATCCGCCGCCCCACCACGCCGTACACCGTGATCCCCTTGAAGATGATCTCCTTGGCCAGATCAATCTCCACCGGCTTGGACGGAATCCCGAGCATCTGCACCCGACCGCCATCGCGCACGAGCGCGAACGCCTGATGCACCGCCGACGGCACGCCGCTCATCTCGAGCACGGTGTCCACGCCGAGCCCTTCGGTGGCACGGCGCACGGCATCGGGCGCCTCCGCAGGCGTCACCGCATCGTGCGCGCCCATCGCCTTGGCGAGCGCGAGGCGCTTGGGGTTCACATCCACGGCAATCACGCGTGAGGCACCCGCCGCGGCGCAAATGCCCACGGCAAAGATCCCGATCGGCCCGCAGCCGGTGATCAGCACGGTCGCCCCCGGAATCGACGTCCCGTGCAGTGCCGTGTGGAACGCATTCCCCATCGGGTCATGAATCCCGCCGAGCTCGTACGACACGTCATCATCGAGGTGCCACACGTTCGTCGCCGGCATCGCGATGTACTCCGCGAAGCACCCGTCCCGGTCCACGCCGATGATCCGCGTGTTCGGGCACACGTGCGAGTTGCCCGTCCGGCACATGTGGCACCGTCCACAGACGATGTGCCCCTCGGCCGTCACCCGCTGGCCGAGGCTCACGTCGGTGACGAGCGAGCCCACCTGCACCACCTCGCCCGCAAACTCGTGTCCGACGACAAAGGGCGGCTTGCACCGCCCCGCCGCCCACGCGTCCCACTCGTAGATGTGCACGTCGGTGCCGCAGACCCCCGCGCGCTTGACGCGGATCAGCACCTCGTTGTCCTTGATCGTCGGCTCCGGAACGTCGCGGAGCTCGAACCCCGGGTGAGGACCCGTCTTGACCAGCGCCTTCACGCCATGAATCCGGCAAGGGAAGCGGCCGTTCGCATCATCGCGAGGATCCAGGGCCGCGCGCCGTGGTGGTCACCGACGCGCGGGAAAGTTCGCGTGAGCGCGCGGACGGGGGAAGGGACCCGCATCCGGCGCGCACGATGCGCCGTGCTACACCAGACTGGTGATCTGCCCGCCGTCGACCTGGAGCGCGACGCCGGTGACGAAGCTCGCCCGCTCGCTCGCGAGAAACGCGGCCACGTCGGCCATCTCCTCGGGTCGACCAGAGCGACCGAGCGGAATCTCCAGCTTGCGCGCCTCCATCAGCTGTTCGATCGGCACCCCGGTCCGCTCGGCGCGCATCTGCGCGAGCTCGCGTGCCCGGTCGGTGTCGAAGTGGCCAGTGAGCAGCGTGTTGACCAGCACGTTGTCCTTGGCGACCTCGGTGGCGAGCGTCTTGGCGAAGCCGAGCAGGCCGGCGCGCGCCGTGTTCGAGAGCATGAGGCCGGGCAGCGGCATCTTGGCGGCCATCGACGTGAGGTAGAGCACACGCCCCCATTTCCGCGACTGCATGCCGGGGACGGTGGCGTGCGTGAGGCGAATCGACCCCATGAGGTTCTGCTCGATGGCGGCGAGGTACTGCGCGTCGGTGGAGGTCGCGAAGGTGGTGCTCGGCGGTCCTCCGGCATTGGCCACCAGGATGTCGATCTCGCCCACGTGGGCGCGCGCATGGGCGACGATCGCCTCGGCGGCGCCGGCGCTGCTCACGTCGGCCACGATGGACAGCACGGTCGCGTTCGTCGCGGCGCGAAGCTCGGCGGCGGTCGCCTCGAGCGTGCTCGCCGTGCGTGCGGCAATCACGACGGTCGCACCTTCGCGCGCGAGTGCGTGCGCGATGGCCTTGCCCAATCCCTTCGATGCGCCGGTGACGAGGGCGACGCGCCCCGAGATGCCGAGATCCATGGTGCAGCTCCGATGATGCGGTGACGTGATGGATGTGGACGCGCGCGCGTTGATGCTGCGTGATGCACCGTGGTGCACGTTGACGCACCGTTCTGCGCACGATGCGATGCTACGACGTTGAGCACGAGTTTGCACGAATTGAAAAAAGACTATTGCGTATAAAAATACGTCTTCCTATATTCGCGCATGGTTACGAACGCAACACGAGTTGCGTGCCCTTCATCAATCACTGCGTGAGACGATCGACTCGAGCCTGCAACGTCGTTGCAATGCGCCCCGCGGCACACTCGCCGCGCACGGCCTCGCTCGTCGCCGCGTACGCCACCAACATCGCAACACACACCATGAATCGCCCGGCGATGCTGCCGTGCGCTTCACTGTTCGCTTGGCGCGGTGACCACGCCGCGTGACGCGCGCGCACACGAATCGTCAAATCACTGATGCGGGGTCGCCTGCATCGGGTTGGGTACGAGGCAACACGATCTGATGCAAACGCGCCGAACGTGGCGCGCATAACGGAGCCAGGCCCGACGGGGTCTGACTGTCCCGCTCACCAATCCACCGGGGGATTGGAAAGCGATTCACTCCAGTTCTGGAGATACGACAATGGCAGCCAAGAAGAAGGCAACCAAGAAGAAGGCGACCAAGAAGAAGGCCGCTGCGAAGAAGAAGAAGTAGCTTGCAAAGCGAAGGGGCCGGCGATCACTCGCCGGCCCCTTCGTGCATTCGGGATGTCAGTGCGCGGGATACGGGCCGCGCCACCCCGATCGCGCGTTACGCCGCGCGAGGCTCCTCCACCGGATCAACCGGTGCCGGACCCCAGACATACGCCAAGAACCTGGGCAGCTTCGTGTCGCGCACGTTGCGAGACGAAATCACGATCCCGATCGGTTCATCGGTCAGCTGGATCTGCGGGTCGGTCATCATATAGAAGGGCCTCATCAGAGACGTGCCCGGCGATGTGCCGAACACCCTCCTACAAGGCATGTCCCGTGCCAGCCAGACGACGAGCATAAAGCGTTGTGCAGCAATTACTTAGCCGACCATGCGCGGCAGCGCCACGCGCCTGTTTCGTGTCGCCGTGACACTGAGAGCAACCTCACACGGTGTCGGCCGGACACGAGCAGAAAAGGTCACGGCGATCGCGTGGTCAGCTCCAGCCGAACGAACTGACGCTTCGGCCCGACCAGGAAACGGGTGAGTTCGGTGGGCGGTTCGCCGTCGATCAGGCGAACCAGTGCGACGATCGACCCCGTCGGGATGCCGCACGCCTTCCATCGCCCGAGCTCGTCCGATGCCACGCGTTGACCGGGCCAGTCGCGCGGCCCAGTCACCAACGCTTCGTCGCCGCTGGGCGCGCGGGTCCATTTCACCTCGAGCGTATCGAACGCGATCAGGTCACCGAACTGGTCGCGCAGAATGCCGGCGACCACGGCCTGTCCGCGCCGAGCCACGTCGGCCCCGCATGCGGCCGCCACGAGATCAATCTCGCCGAGTGGCACGTCGATGGTGCGGGTGGACGAGGGCGCGGGGATCACCACGCGACGCTCGATCGGGCGCGCGACCACGTCACGCAGCGCGGCGGGGGTGATGCGCAACAGCTGCTCGCCGCCCGCGAGTCCGACCAACCGGGCGACGCCCGCGGAGTCGGTGAGTGCGATCATGGCGGCGTCGCCCGCGACTGACACGGTCGCGCGCGCGATCGACACGGTACCGGTGGGATCGGTCAGCGCGATGCCGAGCAATCCGGGTTCGAGCGCGTACTGCTCGAGTCCGGCGATGCGCGCACCACGCAGTTCGCCGCCCGACAGGTTGGCGTGCGTGACCACGCGCACCGGATCGACATGCACCATGCCGAAGTCGCGCGTCGTGCGCCGGATCTCCTGCGCCCCCGCCATCGCGATATGCCACCGATTGATCACGAACTCGCCCGACGGCAGCCGCGTGAGCTCGATGCGACCCCGTGCGCCAGCCTCGGTGATGTCGCGCGGCAGGTTGGTGTAGTGGAACTCCACCAGCCGGAGCTCGGCCGAGCTTCGATCGACCCAGGCGGTCCCTGCAATGTCGACGATCCCCGAGCGCTGCGCGGCCGGTTCGAACTCGACCCCCACCCACTCGGGATGCCTCGCCGACGGTGGCTGCAAGCGGAAGCAGTGTCCGGAAAGGAACACATCGGACATGAGCACCGTGGCGTCCGGCCCGAAGAAATGCGTCAAGCCACCACGATTGCGCCGATACCCGCCCAAGGCGAGCGACTCCGGTGCGACGCTCACGAAGGGACGCGGTGTGCGGCCGCGCCCTTCATCGACGTCGTCGGCGAACACGACGCCGCTGTCGGCGAGGATCTGCCGCCGATAGGTGATCCATTCGGTGGTCAGCGCGCCGTGGCTGGCTGCAGCCTCGGCCAACTGCAGCGCCGTGCGCGCTTCTTCCCACACCGCGTACACCGCCTGTGACGCGTCCGATCGTGCACGGCAGACGCGCTCGGTGCGCACCGCGATGGATGGCAGGGTGATGGCGGTCGAGCGCAACACGATGTGGAGCGCCGGCGAGACGGCTGCCGTCAGGCGGCCGGCGGCGACGTCATACGGCCGGAAGCCGATCCGCAGCACGCGTGCGGTGTAGCGTCCTTCGTCGGGCAGCGGGATGGCGAACGTGCCGACCGGGCTGGTGAGCGTGCGCGCCACCACCGTGCCGGTGGAGTCGACCGCGAGGACGAGCGTCGCGCGCGCAGGGGTGATGCTATCCGCGAAGAGCACGGTGCCGCGCAGCTGCTGGGCGTCCATCGACCGCGTCGCGATGGCGGCGAGCAGGACAGCGGCGAGAGCGCGAAGCATGGCGTCAATCTACGTCGAGCCGTCTCATCCTGAGCGCCCTGTCGTCCTGAGCGAAGCGAAGGACCTGCTTTCGCCCATCCCCTCCCCTCACCCCCCCGCCCCTCTCCGCGCAAACAAGATGTAATCCACCGCCACCGGCTCGTGCCCGTCACGCCGCAGCAACGCGTTCACCTTGCCACGGTGGTAGTGCGCATGCATCGCCACATGCTGCAAAATGTCGGCTTCGTCGGTGTCGAAGAGGTCGCCCTTGAGGTTCCCGTACTTGACGATGCGGTCGAGCTCAGCATCGGTCCGTCCCGACAGCATGGCATGGAAGGTCGCGTGCAGGCGCTCGCGCTCGGCGGTCGCCTGCGAGGGCTCAAGCGCCGGAAAGACCGCGATCCGCGGCGTTTCGCTCGAGAGCCGGCACTGCCAGATGTCGTACGCGCCGAGGATGTGCGTGTACTCGCGCCAGGCATTGGCGGGGGTGCCCGCGGTCAGGAGCGCGCGCTCGAGCTCGGCGTCCGCGAGCGCGGCGTGCGCGTACAGTCGGCGGAGGAGATCGGCGGTGGACATGAAGGTGGGCCGGAAGAAGCAGGTCCTTCGCTGCGCTCAGGACGACTACACGTGCTTGCGGGCGAGGAACGACGGCGCGCCCATCGAGCGGTCGACCGAGATCTCCCACCCCGAGTAGCAGGCGCGCAGCTCGTCGAGCATCATCCCGTTGCTTCCGGCGGCGATGGCCTGCACGAGATGCACGCCGCCATCGCGCGTCGCCGCTTGCAGCAGGACGAGCACGCGAGCGCGGTCCGACGCGTCGAGCATGGCCAGCGCTTCGTGCGTGAACACGACGCCGGTCACCTGCTCGTCCGGATTCCAGTCGGCGAGCCCGCTCACCACGCCGACCACACGCTCAGCCAACCCTGCGGCGTGGGCTGCCGCCATCACGCGATCAACCACGTCCTCGTCGGCTTCGACCGCCGTCACCCGGCAGCCATGGGCCGCGAGAAAGAGTGCCGAGGCTTCGTCGCGCACGCCGGCGACGAGCACATTGGCCTGGTCGACCTGCGGCAGTGCGCGCACGAGCGGCGCATCCGGGCTCATCCCCCAGTGCATCGGGTCGCGGAACTTGGCGATGGCGCGCAACCGGCGACGCTTCCACGTGTCGTACGTGGGGAGCTCGAGGCGGCGGCGAATGATGCGGTCCACCTCTTCGACCAGGAGCATCTCGGTGAGCGCGATCTGGGTCGCGTCTTCGAGGCGCGCGACCGCTTCATCGCCGATGGCGAGGATGGCGTTGCGCGGGACCGAGTCCTTGTAGCGCTCGATCTCGTTCTCGACGAAGAGCTCGTACTCGTACCGGAGCGAGCGCTGTGCGTGGAACACCATTGGGTCACCGGTCGTGTGGAGAACAATGGTGAACATACGATAAACTGCGCGATACGCAAGAGACAAAGCTCACAGTGACAGCAACATAGCAGCACGAAACAAACATCCGTATTTGTGTGGATTCTCGAATCCACAATGTGGATAACTCCGCGCTCCGACCAGCAGCCGGTCGAACGGAAGTCCAGTGTTGCCAGCAGGTTGCTTTACTCGTACCGTGCCCACGCCATCACACAGTTCGACCGCCCACGAGGAGAAATCGCATGCGTCGCGCACTGCCCATCATGATCGCTACTGTCGCGGTGCTGATCGGGCCCGCCGCATCCGCACGCGCGCAGGGAGCGCACCAGCACGATGCCGCTCAGCGCGCCCCGCGCCCCGCGAGGCTCGGCACCGTGCACTTCCCGACCTCGGCCACCGGCCAGGCGCAGGCCGACTTCATCGAAGGGGTGCTCTATCTCCACTCGTTCGAGTACGAGGCCGCGCGCGATGCCTTTCGTCGAGCGCAGCAGCGCGCCCCCGGCTTTGCCATGGCGTACTGGGGCGACGCGCAAACGTGGAACCATCCGGTGTGGAATCAACGCGACGCGGATTCGGCGCGCGCCGCGCTCGCTCGGCTCGCGCCGACGGCCCAAGCGCGCGCGGCACGCGCCGCCACGGCGCGCGAGCGGGCGTGGCTCAACACGGTCGAGGTGCTCTACGGCGAGGGCCCCAAGCCGCTTCGTGATTCGCTCTACCTGCGCAGCATGGAAGCGCTGGCGGCCGAGCATCCGGACGACGACGCGAAGGTCTTTCTGGCGCTCGCCTGGCTCGGACTCAACCAGTCGGATCGTCGCGTGAGCGACTACATGCGCGCGGCAGCCCTCGCGCAGGAGGTGTTTGCGCGCAGCCCCGATCACCCGGGCGCAGCGCACCTCGTTATTCACGCGTTTGACGATCCCGAGCATGCCGTGCTCGGCCTCAAGGCGGCCCGCGCCTACTCGACGATCGCCCCCGGTGCCGCGCACGCGCAGCACATGACGACGCACATCTTCCTCGCGCTCGGCATGTGGCCCGAGAACAACACGCAAAACCGGATCGCGCTCGACGCGAGCGGGGGTCGCTCCGGACACTACGCCGAATGGCTCGCGTACGGACTGCAGCAGCAGGGGCGGTTCCGCGAGGCGCAGCTGCTCGTCGATTCCATGCGCGCGACGGCCGGGAAGCCGGGCTGGCGCTGGGTCGGCTCGCTGCCCATGGTGCGCGCGTCGTACGTGGTGGATCGCGGCGACTGGTCGATCGCACGCGACCGTGCGCTCATCGAAGGGACGCGCTCGGTGGCCGCCGTCGCGACGGACGGTTGGCTCTACGCCACCGGGGCCGCGATGCGCCGCGACAGCGCGGGTGTTGCGGCGGGACTCGCGCGGCTGCGCAGCGCGGAAGCGGATGCCCAGGCGCACGCCGCGGGCGGTTCGCCGGCGGAGCGGCAATTGGTGTCGACACTGCGCGGGATGGCCGAGGGGGTGGAGTTGGCCGCCCGGGGCGACACGACGCGTGCGCTGGCTGCGCTGGCCAGTGCGCAGGCGACCTTCGACTCGGTGCCGGTGATGTTCGGTCCGCCGGTCACACCGATGCCGGTCGGCGAGTATCGCGCCGAGCTGTTGCTGGCGCGCGGACGCGCCTCGGACGCCATTGGCGCGATGGCCACGCTGCACGAGGTGTTGCGGGCGAATCCCGGTCGGTCGCGCGCGCTCACGCTGCTGGTGCGCGCGGCGCTGCTGGCGGGGGACACGGCCGTGGCCGCACGGGCTCGGGCACAGCTGGCACTCAACTGGGCGCAGGCCGACGATGGCGGGGCGGCACTGCGCGCGCTCGCAGTGCGCTGACGTCGCCGACTAGCATTGGTGCGTGTCGGCGGACGCGCTCACGACGCTGCCAGAGCAAAGAATGAGCGCCACATGAGCGCCGAACGAGCAACGGACCGTTTCGTGGAGGGCGAGCGTGCCCGAGTTGCCTGAAGTGGAGCACGCCGTGCGGAGGCTGCGAGCGTGGATCGTGGGCCGCACGGTCACGGAGGTCGCGGTGCATCACGCGTCGATCCGGCGCACGCTCGCGCCCGCGGTGCGGCGTGCCCTGGCTGGCCGAACGGTGCGCGAGGTGTCGCGGCGCGGGAAGCACCAGTTCATTCACCTCGATGATGGCCGCGTGCTCCATGTGCACTTCCGCATGACGGGCGATTGGGCGCATGTCGACGCGGGCGAGGCCGAGCCGCCGCATGTGCGGATGACGCTGTCGCTCGAGAGCGGTGCGCGCGTGCTGCTCACCGACAGTCGTGCCTTGGCGACGGCAGTGTTGCTGCGCGATCTCGCGCCGGTGCTCGCGAAGCTCGGGCCGGAAGCGGATGACCCATCGCTCGACGGCGACACCTTCCATGCGATGCTTGCGGGCAAGTCCACCCCGATCAAGGCGGCCCTGCTGGACCAGCGCGTGCTCGCGGGGGTTGGCAACATCTACGCGTGCGAGGCGCTGTGGCACGCGCGCGTCGATCCGCGCACGGCGGCGGGCCGGTTGTCGCGTGTGCGCGCTGCGCGCGTGCTGGACGGCGTGCGCGTGGCGCTCGGGCGTGGCCTGCGCCGCGAAGGGCGGTACGCGGACGGCGACAGCCACGAGTTTCTGGTGTATGACCGCGAGGGCGCCGCGTGTCATCATGCGTGTGGCGCGACGATCCGGCGCATCGTGCAGGCGGGGCGGAGCACGTTCTACTGCGCGCGGTGCCAGCGGTCGTCGTAAGGGAAGCGAAAAACCTGCGTGTCGACCTGAGCCTGTCGTCCTGAGCGAAGCGAAGGACCTGCTTGTCGTCCTGAGCGAAGCGAAGGACCTGCTTTTCTCTCCCCGCAACCCTCCGCCCCTCCGCAATCTCCCGGTACCTCCCTCCCCACCCAGCGCGCGCAGACTCCCCCCATGCCGCGCACCTACTGGGTCTACATCCTCGCAAGTCGGACTCGCCGCCTCTACATCGGCGTCACCGGCAGCATTCATCGCCGACTCGCCCAGCATCGCGACCGCCTCGGCGGGAGCGACTTCGCCGGTCGCTACCGCATGGAGCGCCTCGTGCACGCCGAACCGTTTGGGCGGCCGGAGGATGCGATCCGACGGGAGAAGCAGCTCAAGGGGTGGGTGCGGGTGAAGAAGCTGGCGCTGATCTCGAAGAGCAATCCGACTTGGGAGGAGTTGGTGCCGTTTGAGGGGGGGAGGGGGAGGGAGGAGCAGAGGGAGAAGCAGGTCCTTCGCTTTGCTCAGGACGACAAGCGGGCTCAGGTTGACAATTAGTCCAGCGCTTCGATCATCGCACCCTTGATGTACCCGGTCTCGGGAATGCTCAGCACTTCCGGGTGATCACTCGGCTGCCCATAGATCGCGCGCAGCGCCAAGCGCCGCCCTGAATCCGCGGCCGCTTCCTGCAGCATGTCCAGAAAGAGCGCCTTGCTCACATGAAACGAGCAACTCGCGGTGAACAGGTGCCCGCCCGGCGCGAGAATCCGCATGGCGCGCAGGTTGACCTCCTTGTAGCCGCGCAGCGCCGCCGGCAGCGACGCCTTGCTCTTGGCAAAGGCAGGCGGGTCGAGCGCGATCGTGTCGAACCGCTCCTTCTTCCGCTCGGCCTCGCGCAACCACTCGAACGCGTCGGCCTCGACCGGCGTCATGTGCGCGAAGCCGTTGAGCGACGCGTTCTCTCGTGCCCGCGCCAGCGCCGGCGCCGACGAATCGAGCGCAATCACCTCGCGCGCGCCGCGCGCCAGGTGCAGCGCGAACGAGCCGTGATACGCGAAGCAGTCCAGTGCGCGTCCGCAGCTCACGTGCCCGATGGCAGCACGGTTCTCGCGCTGGTCGAGGAAGGCGCCCGTCTTCTGTCCGTCCCACGGTGCGGCGAGGTAGCGCACGCCGTGCTCCTCGATCTCGATCGTCTGCGGGACGTCGCCGCGGAGGAGCTCGACGCTCTCGATCAGTCCCTCGCGTCGCCGCAGCGCCACGTCGTTGCGCGCGAGGACCCCGGCAGGCGCACAGACCCGCTCGATGGCGTCGACGATATCGCCGCGGCACGCCTCGAGCCCCGCGCTCATGAACTGCAGCACGATCCATTGTGCATAGCGGTCCACCACGAGCGAGGGCAATCCATCGCCTTCGCCGTGCACGAGCCGGTACGCGGTCGTGTGGCGATCCACGCCGTCGCGACGATCGAGCGCCACGCGCAGCATCCCTTCCCACCACGCGCCGTCGATGCGCGCGTTCGGGTCACGATCGAGCATCCGCAGCGAGATCTCCGACTGCGGGCTCCAGAGCGCCCACCCCAGCGCACGTCCGCTCTTCTCCCGTACCGCCACGACGCCCGGCACGGGCGACGGCGCGTCGATCACGTCCGACTTGAAGATCCACGGATGACCGCGCTGCCAGCGTCCCGCCCCGCGCCCCGAGACCACCGCCACCTCGCTCATTGCGCTCCCTCCACGATGTCATCCATGGCGTCGCGCAGCGCCCGCGCCGCGCGTTCGGGGTCGCTGGCGCCCAGCACCGACCGGATGACCGCGACCCCTGCGGCCCCCGATGCAATCACGGCCCGAACGTTCGCGGGCGCAATCCCACCGATCCCCACGGCCGGTCGCTCGCACAGCGACATGAGCCGCGCAAAGCGCGCAATCCCGATCGCCATGCCGGCGTCGTCCTTGCTGTCGGTCGGATGCACCGGACCGATCCCCACGTAGTCCGCCGCCTTCGCATCGGCGATTTCGCGTTCCTCGCCGACCGAGGCGCCAATGATGAACCCTGCCGGCGTGATCCGTCGCGCGACCGCGGGGGCGAGGTCGTCCGCCCCCAGATGCACCCCGGCCGCGCCGGCCGCGAGCGCCACATCGACGCGGTCGTTCACGATCACGGGCACCGGGAGCGCCGCCACCAGCAGGCGCGCGACTTCCACGACCGCGCGGGGATCGACAGCTTTGAGGCGCAGCTGCACCATCGTCGCCCCGCCCCGCACGGCGGCGGCCGAACGGGACACCAACCCCGCCGGACCGTCGCGCAGGTCGTCGGTGATGGCAATCAGCCGCAGCGCCTGCACGTCCATGTCCGTCACGAGGAGACCCCCATGCCGTCTCTCCGCGCGATTCGCGGCGCGACACAGGTCGACGAGGATACCCCCGCCGCTATCGGCGACGCGACGCGCGAGCTGCTGCTGGCGATCATGGCCGACAATCGCCTCACCGCAGGGGCGCTCGTGAGCGCCACCTTCACGACCACCGCCGACCTGCGCTCCGCCTTTCCGGCCGCCGCCGCGCGCGCCATGGGCTGGGGCGATGTCCCGATGCTCTGCGTGCAGGAGATGGACGTGCTGGACGCCCTCCCGCGCTGCATCCGCGTGCTCCTCCACGCCGAAGTGCCCGTGCCGCGCCGAGACGTGCGCCACATGTACTTGCGCGGCGCACGCGTGTTGCGCCCCGACCTGGGCAACGACTGAGACAACGGGCGCGCGCTCACGCTGGCGGAGGCGTCGGGGCGCGCGCGAGCGAATCGGCTGCCGCAGCGCGCGCGGCCTTGGCCTTGGACGCTGCATCGCGCAGCGCATGCATCGCCTTCACCGACTTCGCGTGTCCGGCAAAGGTCGAGTTGAACTCGTGGCGTCCGTCCTGCCCCGCCACGAAATACAGGTAGGGTACGTTGGCCGGATGCACGGCGGCATCGAGGCTCTTGGCTCCAGGCGCCGCGATCGGTCCCGGCGGGAGCCCCTTCACCTTGTAGGTGTTGTACGGCGACGACACGCGCAGGTCGCGGAAGAGCACCCGCCCCGGCTTGCGACCCAAGGCGTACTGCACGGTCGGGTCGGCCTGCAGCGGCATCCCCTTTCGCAGCCGGTTGTGATACACCGCGCTGATGAGCGGGCGTTCTTCGTCCTTCACCGCTTCCTTCTCGATGATCGACGCGAGCGTCACGACGTCGTGTCGCGACCAGTGCATCGCCTCTGCCGCGGAGTCGAGCGCGGGGGTCCACGCCTTCTCGAAGGCGCGCACCATGTCGGCCACGATCGTGAAGGCGTCGGTGCCGTCGGGATAGGTGTACGTGTCGGGGAACAGGTACCCTTCGACGGTTGGCGTCGGGATGTCGAGGCGACGGCGCAGGCTCGTGTCGCCCACGGCCTCTTCGAGCGAGTCGGCGCTGACCTTGAGTTCGCGCGCCAGCAGCGGCAACGACTCGAACAGGGGAAGTCCCTCGCGGATCGTGACCGTGTGCACGAGTCCCTTGCCGCGCACCAGGTCGTCGATGAGTTCGTTCCAGCTCGCGCCGGGCGCGAGCATGTACGTCCCGGCACGAATCGCACGGTCGCGCTTGGCGAGGAAGCGCGCGTACAACCGGAACAGCGCGGGAAAGCGCACGACGCCACCGGCAGCCATCGAATCGGTGGCGGCGCGGAACGAGGCGCCCGGCGGAATCACGATCCGGCGCGGCGCGCGGTCCATGGCATCGCCGCACGCCGCGAGCACGCCGAGCGATGCGAGCGATGCGAGCACGACGAGGCGTCGCACGGCGCTACTCGGGCTGGAGCGCCATCGCGTGCTGCAGCAGCACGGTGGCAGCCAACGCATCGACGTCGCCCTTCCGCCCTTCCGTCGACCCGCCCATCTCGCGGATCGCACGGAGCGCGGCCGCGGTCGTGAATCGCTCGTCCACGAGTCGCACGTGCAGCCCGCTCCGCTTCGTGACCTCGAGGGCGACGACGCGCACTTCGGCGCAGCGTGGCGTTTCGTCGCCGTTGCCGTCGAGCGGGAGCCCGATGATCATCGAGGTGGCCTCGAGTTCGCCGGCGCGCCGCAGCAGCTCCGCGATCGGCGGGCGCTTGCCCGCACGGCGCGCGATGACCCCCGCGGGCGACGCGATCATGCGCAGTTCATCGGTGATGGCGAGCCCGATGCGCTTGTCGCCCCAGTCCACGGCGATGAGTCGTCCGGGCGCGGCGGTCATCCTTCGGCCATCGAGCGGAAGAACTCGCGATTGTTGCGCGTGTGCTCGACGCGCCGGAGCAGGAACTCGATCGCGTCGTACTCGTCCATGCCGCCGAGGAAATGACGGAGCAGGAAGACGCGGTTCGCTTCTTCCTTGTCGAACAGGAGATCCTCGCGTCGCGTCCCCGACTTGCCGATCTGGATGGCGGGATAGATGCGCCGTTCGGCGATCTTGCGGTCGAGGACGAGCTCCATGTTGCCGGTGCCCTTGAACTCCTCGAAGATCACCTCGTCCATGCGCGATCCGGTCTCGACGAGCGCGGTCGCGATGATGGTGAGCGAGCCGCCGCCTTCGCAGTTGCGCGCCGAGCCGAAGAAGCGCTTGGGCCGCTCCATGGCGGTGGCCTCGAACCCGCCCGACATGAGACGCCCACTGTCGCGCGTGACGGCATTGTGCGCCCGTGCGAGGCGGGTGATCGAGTCGAGGAGAATGATGACGTCCTTGCCCGATTCCACGAGCCGTCGCGCCTTCTCGCTCACCATCTCGGCGACCTGGACGTGGCGCGTGGGCGCTTCGTCGAAGTTCGACGCGACGATCTCGGCGCCGGGCACGGTGGCGCGGAAGTCCGTGACTTCCTCCGGGCGCTCGTCGATGAGGAGGAGAATGAGCGCGGCGTCGGGATAGTTGGTGCGGATGGCGTTGGCCATCTTCTGCAGGAGGATCGTCTTGCCGGCGCGCGGCGGGGCGACGATCAGGCCGCGCTGGCCGAAGCCGAGCGGGGTGACCAGGTCCATGACGCGCATGGAGAGGTCGGGGTCCTTGGGCGTTTCCAGCCGGATGCGCCGATTCGGGTAGATCGGGTGCAGGCTGTCGAAGGTGGTGCGCTCGGCCGCCTGTGCCGGTGGGAGGCCGTTGATCGAGTCGGCGTCGGCAATGGCGACGAACTTGTCCCACGGCTTCGGGGGCCGGATCGGGCCGCTCACCTGATCGCCGGTTTTCAGCTTGAGGCGTTTGATGATGTGCGGCGGGACGTAGAGATCCTCGGCAGAGCTCAGGTAGCTGCGTTCGGGTGATCGCAGCATGCCGAACCCTTCCTTCACGACTTCGAGCGTGCCGCTGCCCTGGACGACCGTGTCTTCGCGGTGCGGGAGCGCACGCATGACGAGCACGAGCAGTTCGGCCGGCGTGCGGGTGGCCGCGTCGGCAATGGACAACGACTCGGCGAGCGCCACGAGGTCGGCCACGGAGAGGTGCTTGATGTCGGCGAAGTCGACGGTCATGCGGGTGCGCCGAGCGGGCTGCGCCGACGAGCGGCCACGGGCCCTGGCATGTGTGCGGGGAGAGGAGGGGCGGTCGCCATGCGTGCAGCGGGCCCCGGAGGCGTCGAACGAAAGGACGGGCGTCCCGTGAGTGGTGCCAAGTGGGGACGCATGCGCGAGGCGGGATTCGAACCCACGACCTTCGGCTCCGGAGGCCGACGCTCTATCCAGCTGAGCTACTCGCGCGCATTGCGCGGACAAGAGCGGAAGGTAGGGGAGCGGGCGGGAGGGGACAAGGCTGAGGTCCGGCGGACGCTCTCCGAACCCTTTGCCAACCGGCACTGTCGCACTGTGGCCCCTTTCCGAAGGTATCGTCCATGACCATGCCACGTCTGCACCAGGTTCGCCTCGCCGTGTTCGCCCTCACCTGCATGCTCGCGGTGCCCCTTCGGGCGCAGCACTCCGTGGCTCCGCCGTCCGGCGCACCGTCGCCTGTACTCACCTCGGACCAGCTGCGCGCCGATCTCGCCGCCTTCCGCTCCGAGTTCCTCGGCCGCGACAAGTCGTTCGCGCCCGTGGCACGGACGGAGGCGGAGCGGCGCCTGGCGGCCCTGGAAGCCGAGACGGAACTGTCGCTCGTGCACGTGGACGTCACGCTCGCGCAGATCGCTGCGCTCGCCGACAACGGGCACACCCACACCGCGGCGGGCGGGCTTGCCGCGCGCCACAATCGCGTGCCGGTGCGCTTCGCTCCCTTCGGAGGCGAGTTCCGCGTGCTGCGCGCGATGACGCCGCACGCCACGTTGCTCGGCGCGCGTCTCGTGGCCGTTGAAGGCCATGCGCTCGATGCGCTGCGCGAGGCGGCGCGCAGCATCACGGGCGGCACGGCGGCGTGGCGCGACCGGTTCGCGAACGTGGTGTTCGAGAGCCCGGCATTGCTGCACGAACTCCGGCTCGCCGCGTCGCCGCGCGAGGCCACGTACCGGCTGGAGTTGGCCGACGGCCGGCAGATCGACGTCAGCCTCGTCGGTGAGGCTGGCCGTGCCGACAGTCCCGTCGGGTCGACCGATCGGTGGCTGGCGCCGACGATGCTCGCGGCGGAGGGCGACGCGTGGCGCACGCTGCTCGTGGCGGGCACCGAGCCCTGGGCGCTGCAGGACCCGGCGCGTCCCTTCCGGTGGCGCATGGCGCCGGAGATTGGCGGCGTCGTTCTGCAGCTGCGGATGACCACCGATGCTCCCACGGAGAAGCTCAGGGATGCGCTGGCTGCGATGCGCGAGGCGATCGTGGCGGCGCACCCAGTGAACGTGGTGCTCGACATGCGGCATAACGGCGGCGGCGACCTCAACAAAGCGCGCGATTTCATGAAGGCGCTCCCCGGGCTCGTGACGGGCCGCGTGTTCGTGCTCACGAGTCCGTGGACCTTCTCGGCGGCCATCTCGAGCGTCGGATACCTCAAGCAGGCGGCGCCTGACAAGGTCGTGATTGTGGGCGAGGACGTAGGCGATCGATTGATGTTCTGGGCGGAGGGCCGCCCTGTGACGCTGCCCAATTCCGGGGTGCGGATCGGACTGGCCACGCAGCGACACGACTACCAGACGGGGTGCAAGGGATTCACGGACTGTCACGGGAATGTGGTGTTCTTCCCGATTGCGGTGCCGAGTCTGGCGCCGCAGATCGCTGCACCGTGGACGTTCCAGGCATATGCGGCTGGGCGAGATGCCGGGATGGAGGCGGTGATCGGGGCGGTCGCGGTGACGCCGTGAGTGGCGTGTCACGCTGAGCCATCTGTCATCCTGAGCGCAGCGAAGGATCTGCTTGTGCAGTTCGGCGCGGGAAAGCAGGTCCTTCGCTGCGCTCAGGATGACAACAAAAGCAGGTCCTTCGCTGCGCTCAGGATGACAACGAAGCAGGTCCTTCGCTGCGCTCAGGACGACAACGAAGCAGGTCCTTCGCTGCGCTCAGGACGACAACGAAGCAGGTCCTTCGCTGCGCTCAGGACGACGGCGAGGTTGACAGCGGTGTCCGGGCGCGTCATGCTCCCACGATGCCCCGCCTCACCACGCTTCTCCTGCTGCTCGCGGTCGCGGCCTGCGGCGGCACCGACGCCCCGAACGCCGGCATGGCGCCCTCGGGCGTGACCAGTGTCGCGCGCATCCAATCGCAGGTGTTCGCCAAGTCGTGCACCTTTTCGTCGTGTCACGTGACCGGCGGCTCGGGCGCGATTGCCACGGGCATGGTGCTCACCAACGACAGCGCCGTGCTCGCCCTCGTGAACAAGCTGCCGGCCAACGGCAACGCGATCGCGGCCGGGATGAAGATCATCGTGCCCGGCAAGCCGGACTCGAGCTTTCTCTACGTCAAGCTGCGGCTGGACACCGTGCACCACGGTGGGGCACTCGGCGCGCTCATGCCGAGTGGTGGCTTCGGGATTCCGCTCGGGCAGATCGAGTACATCCGGCGGTGGATTCTCGCAGGCGCCCCCGCGCAGGGCGATGCGATCGACACGACGCTCCTGCTCGACCGGGTGCCGAGCACGACAGGACCCGCGTACGCCGCGCTGACGCCGCCGCCGCAAGGCGTGCAGATGGGGATCAGCTCCTTCTCGGTCAACCCCGCGTTCGAGCGTGAACTGTTCACGTATCGCACGTTGAGCAACGCAGCACCGCTGTTCGTGAACCGGATCCAGACGTCGATGCGGTTCGGGAGCCACCATCTCGTGCTGTATGCGTTCGCGCCCGGAACGCCGTCGTCGATGATCCCGGCGGCGAACACGACGCGTGACTTGCGGACGGCCACCGGGTCGCTCAACCCGGTCACGACGGCGGCGATGGCGTTCCACGTCTTTCTCGCCGGGTCGCAGGCCACCACGAGCGATTACACCTTTCCGGCTGGAACCGCGTTGGTGCTGCCCTCGAATGCCGGGATCGACCTCAACTCGCACTACGTGAACCCGACGGCGGGATCGATCAGCGGCGAGGCGACGGTCAACCTGCACACGGTCGACTCGACGACGGTGACGCGCCGCGCCTACACGCTGAACCTGAACAACCTCAGCATCCTCGTGCCGCAGGGCCGCGACACGACGATCGTTCGGACGTTCCCGGTGGCGCAGCGGACCAACGTCTTCATGCTGACGTCACACATGCACGCGCGCGGCACGCGGTTCGTGATCAAGATCGCCGGTGGTGCGCGCAATGGCGAAGTCGTCTACACGAACACCGACTGGGCGCACCCCGCCACGATCACCTTTGCGACGCCGATCGTGCTGCAGGCGGGGGAGGGGCTGACGTCCGAGGTGTCGTATCGCGGCGACCCGTCGCGCACGGTGTATTTCGGGCTCACGAGCCAGGACGAGATGGGGATCATCTTCGGGTACGCCTGGTAGGCGGGGTGGGCGCAGAAGAAGAAGGACCTGCTTGTCGTCGCCTTGAGCGAGAAAAGCAGGTCCTTCACTTCGTTCAGGACGACAGAAGCAGGTCCTTCACTTCGTTCAGGACGACGTCAGACTGCGTCGCTCAAACTCGTGAAGTTGAAATCCCGGCAGCGGATCGGCGGCATCACGATGGCCGGGCCCGCATTGCCGCTCTCGCTCGCACTCACGCGCTCGGGCCGGCCCAATGCCTCGAGGTTGTTGAGCATGAAGATCGGTGACTCGTTGTAGCGCAGGTTCTTGACCGCCTTGGTCACCTTGCCGTTCTCGATCAGGAAGGTGCCGTCGCGCGTGAGCCCGGTGTACAGGATCGTGCGCGCATCCACCGGGCGGATGTACCAGAAGCGGGTCACGAGCAACCCGCGCGTCACGCCGGCAATCAACTGCTCGATCGTCTCCGTGCCGCCCGACATCTTGAGCGTGCCGCCCGCCGCCCCGGTGGGCTCCTTGCCCTTCTGCTTGGCCCAGTACCGGTCGTAGTTCAGGTTCTTGACGACGCCGTTCTCGATCCACGTCACGGCCCGCGTCGGCTGCCCTTCGCCGTTGAATGGCGCGCCCAGCGTCTCCGGATCGTACGGGTCCGACACGAGGGTCACGCGCTCATCGACCACCTTCTCGCCGATCTTCGTTCCACCGCCGGGCTTCGTGAAGAACGACCGCCCCTCGTCCGCATTGCGTGCGCCGACCGCGCCCGCAATCAGCTGGACAAGGTTGCCCACCGCCGTCGGCTCGAGCACCACGGTGTAGCGCCCCGGCTCGATCGCCACGGCGTTCACCGACCGCTTGGCCTTCTCGATGGCCCGCGCGCCGAGCGCGGCGGCGTCGATCCGGCTCGCATCGTTCGACGATCCACCGGCCCAGCCCGATCCCTGGCCGTCGGGGGTGCGCACCGTCGTGGTCAGCGCCACATCGGTGTCGCGGTTGTACGCGAACAGCCCCTTCGAGTTGGCGATCGCGTTCGCGGTCACGCGCGTCTCGAGGTAGCCCGTGCTCACGAGACTGGCCGCGCGCGCGGCGTCCGTCACCTTGGCCGTCATCGCGGCGCGCGAGCCCGGCTCGAGCCGCGCCGTCGCCTCGGAATAGCCGCGCCCTTCCTGATACTGCTGCGGGTCAAGCTCCGGCATCAGCTCCGGATCTTCAGGGCTCAACTTGGCCAGCCGCTCGGAGTTCTCGACGACCGCCCGGAGGCCGGCGTCATCCAGCCGGTTGGTGCTCGTGCTGCCCACGCGCTTGCCCATGACGCTCCGCACCGTGATGGTCAGGTCGTGCGAGTCGCCCGCCGTGGACACCTGATTGACGGCGAAGCGCGTGTTGCCGCGTTCGGTCGAGTTGATGATCACGCGCGCTTCGGTCGCGGTGCTCATGGCCAGGATCTTCTTCGCGAGCGCCTGCGCGTCGTCGCGCGAGATCACGCGCGCATCGTCCAGCATCGAGATGGGGCGGCTCATGCCTGCCTCCCGGTGTTGATCACGTTGATCTGCTTGTGGCGCGTCGGGACGCAGCCATGGCTGACCGCGTTCGACTGCGCCGGCTGTCCCTTGCCGTCGCCGAAGGCGCCACCCAACTGGTACGACGACTTCCCGCCCAGCATGTCGAGCGCCCCCCAGAACTCCGGCGTGCGCATCTGGTACGCCACATCCTTGAGCATCCCGACGATCTTGCCTCCCTTGATCTCGTAGTACAGCTGCCCGCCGAACTGCGCGTTGTAGCGCTGCTGGTCGATCGAGAACGAGCCGTCGCCGATGATCGCGATCCCCTTGTCGGTGGCCGCGATGATGTCCTCCCAGCTCGTGTCCTTCTCGCCCGGAAGCAGGTTCACGTTCGGCATCCGCTGGAACTGCACGTCCGCCCACGACTGCGCGTACGAGCAGCCGTGCGAGCGCGTCGGCCGCTTCGTGGACTTGTAGTAGCTGTCGAGCCAGAGCGCCTGTTCACGCGTCGTCTGGTAGTCCACGAACACGCCGTTCTTGATGATGTCGAACGACTCCGGCACCACGCCGTCGTCATCCCAGCCGCAGGCCGCGAGCGAGCCCGGCTGCGAGCGATCACCGCGGATGTTCATGAGCGGCGAGCCGAACTTGAGCTTGCCCAGCACCTTCTCGGGCGGAAACACGAAGCTCGTGCCCGCATAATTGGCTTCGTACCCCATCGCGCGGTCCAGCTCGGTGGGGTGCGCCACGCTCTCGTGGATCGTCAGCCACAGGTGCGACGGGTGCAGCACGAGGTCGTAGCGCCCCACCTCCACCGGCTTGGCCGAGATCTTCTCGACGGCCTGCTCCGCCCACTTGGTGGCGTTCTCGACGAGCTTGGCCTCGAGCACATGCTCGTAGCCACGCCCCATCGGCGCGATGTCGTTGCTCTGCCGAGTCTGGAAATCCTTGAAGTCCTTCGACACGGCCGTCACCGTCATGCTCGGCTGCGTGCGGATGATCGTCTGCGCAACGAGCGTCCCCTCGGTGTTCGCGTACGTCTTCTCGTCCTTCAGGAAGAACATCGACGAGTTCACGAACCGCGCCTGCGGCACCTTGAGCGCCGCCTCGTTGGCCGCGAGCAGCAGCGCCACCTTGTCCTCGACCGCGACCGTGAACGGATCGATCTTCGCGTCGCTCCGCCAAGTCCCCTTCTGGTTGCCCGGCGCGGGCGCGAGCGTCACCGGCTTGCGGCCGGGCGCCTTGTTCGCCTTCGCCTGCGCGACGGCCTGTCGCGCCACGCGGGTGACCGCATCGGGCGAGAGTTCACTCGTGGCCGCAAAGCCCCACGACCCGTCCACCAGCACGCGCACGCCGATGCCGAACGTCTCGTTGTCCGAGAGGCCGCCGACCCGACGCTCGCGCGTGAAGATCGTCTGCACGCGACCCAGGCTGATGCGTGCGTCGGCGTACGAGGCGCCGGACGCCTTGGCCGCGTCCAGCGCCTTGGCCAGGAGCTCGTTGACGGCTGGATCCCCCGGCGAGGGGGGCACGACGAGGCGCGAGGCGCGCTCGGCGGCGTCCGCGCGCGTGCCCGCCAAGGCGAGCGCCGCTGCGGCGGCAGAGGTGGTGCGGACGAAATCCCGGCGACTGGTCGACACGGTCTTCCCCGATGCAAGGTGGAGGGTCGGGCCCGCCGTGAGAAACCATTCCCGGCCAGCCTCGTTCTAATTCAGACAGGACATCATACAACGCTTCCGGGCCCGGCGGCGGTGTGTTGCCGCGTCCACCCCCCACCGTTCTCGGGTGCGCGCCCGGCGCCCTCCGCCCGCCGCCCCCGACCGCGATACCCTCATCGCCGCCGCCGCCCGACTCCGCACGGAAGTGCAGAAGCGCATCGTGGGGCAGGGGGCCGTGCTCGATGAGCTTCTCATGGCCATCCTCGCCGGAGGCCATGCCCTCCTCGTGGGTGTCCCGGGTCTCGCCAAGACGCTCATGATCAAGTCGGTCGCCGAGGCGATGCGCCTCGACTTCCGCCGGATCCAGTTCACCCCCGATCTCGTGCCGAGCGACATCACGGGCACGGAGATCATGGAGGAGGACTCGGCCACCGGGCACCGCGGCTTCCGGTTCATGCGCGGGCCGATCTTCGCGAACATCGTGCTGGCCGACGAGATCAACCGTACGCCGCCGCGCACGCAGGCGGCGCTGCTCGAGGCGATGCAGGAGCATCGCGTCACGGCCGCCGGCGAAACGATGCGCCTGCCCGAGCCCTTCTTCGTGCTCGCCACGCAGAACCCGATCGAGCAGGAAGGCACCTATCCGCTGCCCGAAGCGCAGTTGGACCGCTTCCTGTTCGACATCCGCATCGACTATCCGGACGAAGAGGCCGAAGTCGCGATCCTGCGCGCCACCACGGGCGCGACGCAGGCCCCACTCTCCCCGGTACTCGAGGGCCACGAGGTGCTCGCGCTGCAGCGGCTGGTGCGCGACCTGCCCGCCGCCGATCCGGCGCTGCGCTATGCCGCCGCGCTCGTGCGCGCCACGCGCCCCGACGATCCACGTGCCCCCGCGGCCGTGAAGCAGTACGCGCGCTGGGGGGCTGGACCGCGCGCCGGGCAGGCGCTGATCCTCGGCGCCAAGGCGCATGCGCTGCTCGATGGGCGCCACGCCGTGAGTCCCGACGATATCCGGCGCGTGGCGCTGCCGGTGCTCCGGCATCGCATCCTCCCGAATTTCGCCGCCGAAGCGGAGGGTATCGGCCCGGAACGGCTCGTGCGCGACGTCCTCGCCGGCGTCGCGCCGCCCGAGGGCGGCGTCCGGATCTGAGGGTGGCCGCCGCCGGATACGGCGCGCTGCTCGACGCTCTGCGCGGACTCTCATGGCCCGCACGCCGCGCGAGTCGTGGGGCGACGTCGGGAACGCATGCGTCGCGACTGCGTGGCACGAGCGCCGAGTTCACGGAGTATCGCGCCTATCGCCAGGGCGATGATCCACGGCGTCTCGACTGGAAGCTGCTGGCCCGCACCGACAAGGCGTTCTTGCGCATCACCAACGAGCGCGCGGTGATGCCGACGCTGTTCGTGCTCGATGCCTCCGCATCGATGGCCTTTCCGCAGCCGACGCTCGAGAAGTGGCAGCAGGCGTGCCGCCTCACGGTCGGGCTCGCGGCGGTCGCCCATGGTGCGGCTGATCCGGTGGGGATCATCGTGCCGGGTCCGGTGCGGCGCGCGTTGCCGCTGCGCGCGCGTGGCGGCGTCGTGGGCGAGATCGCCCGACTGGTCGATGGGGTGACCCCGGCAGGCGACGCATCCCTCGCGCTCGTCGTGCGCCAAGCCGCGCGCGCGGCGCGCCTGGTGGTCGTCACCGACCTGCTGGGAGACGCACCCGGCCTGCTGCGGGCCGTGCGCGAGCAGGTCACGCGCGGCGTGGACTGCGTGCTGCTCCACGTGGTCGCGCGCGCCGAGCTTGAGCCGCCCACTGCTGCGGTGATGGCCGAGGATCCCGAGCGCGCGGACGTGCGCCGCGCGCTGGTGGGCGCCACGCGTGACGGCTACCGCGCCGCGTTCGATGCATGGCGAGGCGAGCAAGCGCGCGACTGGCGTCGGAGCGGCGCGCGCTACGTGGATGTGACGGACGACGAGCCGGCCGACCGGGCCGTGCGGCGCGTGATCGGCAATGCGCGCGACGAGGAAGACACGTGAGCGTGCTTCTGCCCTGGCTCGCGGCAGCGGGAGTGCTCGGCGCGCTGGCGATGGCGGCGCTCCACCTGCTCGCGCGCAACGAACCGCCGCGCTGGCTGCTGCCGACGGCGCGCTTCGTCCCGGAGTCGCGCGAGCGCGCACCGTCGCGGGCGCTGCACCTGAGTGACAAGCGACTGCTCGCCCTGCGGGTCGTGGCACTGTTGGCCGTGGCGCTCGCGGCGGCCGGACCGTGGTGGCACGGCGCCCGCGCGGTGCGCGCGCAGCTGATCGTGGCGGACCTCTCGCGCACCGTGGCCGATCGCGCAGCGGTGGCCGCTGCCGTGCGCGCGGCGTGGCGCACCGGCGATGCGATCGTGTTGCTCGACAGATCGGCTCGCGAGGTGACGCTCGCGCAGCTCGATTCGGCGGTTGTCCGGCCGCCTGCCGTACGAGCAGGCCGCTTGAGCGCGGCGCTCCTGGTGGCGCGCGAAGCGGCTCGACGGCTCGCCCGCGACGCGGACACGGTGGCGTTGGTGCTCGTGTCGCCGCTGACGAGTGACGTGATGGACGACGCCACGCTCGCCATTCGTGCGCGTTGGCCCGGCGCGGCGCGCGTGGAGCGCGTTGGCATGGTGTCGGGGGCGGTGCTCGATGCCGACACCACGCGCGTGACGCTTCGTGCCGAGTCGTCCGATCCGATCCGTGCGAGCCTCGCGCTCGATGGGCGGCTCGGAGGTCGGTCGGATGGCGGCACCACCGCTCGGAGCAGCATTCGGCTCGTGCGCGCGGCAACGCTCACGTCCGGCGACTCTGCGGTGGCGCGCGCTGGTGGGACGGTGGTGCACTGGCCGGAGCAGCTTGCCGCGCGCGACACCGTCGGCGCTGTGCGTTCGGCGCGCGCAGTGTTCGTTGCCACGCTCCCGCGTCCGGTGAGCCCCGAGGGCGCGTTGGTCGTCGCGCACTGGGTGGACGGTCGCGCCGCTGCCGTCGAGGCGCCGCTCGGCCAAGGCTGCGTCCGGCGCGTGGCGCTGTCGCTCGCACCGGCGGGTGATGCCGCGCTGCGTGCGAGCTTTCGCGCGATCGTGCGTGATCTGCTGGCGCCGTGTGGCGGTGTGCGCGACGTGCGCGCGGTCGATGACGCGACGCTGCGCGCGCTGGCTGGCACGGGACCCGCTGCCGCGAGCGCGGCACTGGTCACGCCAACTGCCGACCTTCCGTTCGTCCGCTGGTTGCTTGCACTCGCAGCCATTGCGCTGGCGGTTGAGTGGTGGCTGCGCACGCGTCAGGAGCGCACATGAGCGCGCTTGAGCGGCTCGGCCGCGTGCAGCGTGAACTGATGATGGCCGTCGTCGCGGGTAGCGTCGTGTGGGCGGCGTGCGCGGCGGTCGGTTGGTTCGCCGTGCTGGCCGTTGTCGACCGGTTTGCCACGCTGCCACTCGCATGGCGCACCGCCGCGCCAGCGATCGGCGCGCTGTTGGGCTTGGCCGCCGCGGCGTGGCGCGTGCGGCGCGCAGGCGCGTTCACCGATGCGCGCGCGGTTGCGCTCTGGGTCGAAGGGGTCGCGCCGAGTCTCCGCTACGCGCTGGTGACGCGGGTCGATCCGGCGGGCGCGGCGAGTGCCGACGCGCTCGAGCGTGTGATCGCCGCAGTGGCATTCGAGCCACCGGTGCGCCGTGCGGCATGGCAGCCGTTGGCGCGTCCCGCGCTGGCGCTCGCGATCGGGCTGGTCGTGCTGCTCGTGCTGCCGTCGGGTGCGGTCGCGCGCCTCGCACGTCCCGTACCGGGCGATGTCGTCGCCGCGTCGCGCGCCCCCGGCGATGCGCTCGCGCATGTGGCCATCACGATTGTCCCTCCCGCGTACAGCGGCGTGGCGACGAGCAGGCTCGAGGATGCGGCACGCGTGAGTGCGCTCGTGGGCAGCGCGGTGCGCGTCGAAGGCGCGGCGGCGGGCCTGCCGGTCACCGTGCGCGCCGATTCGCTGCGCGTCGTGCTGCGCGACAGCGGCGCGCGCTGGAGCGCTGACCTTGGCATGCCGGCGTCGCCGACGGTGCTGCGCTTCGTGCAGGGCACGCGCGAGCGGCTCCTCCTCCTCGAGCCGCGCGCTGACTCGGCACCCATCGTGTCGCTGACGGTTCCGGCGCGTGACTCGGTGCTCAAGAGCGCCACCGGGGTGCTGCGCCTGGCGGCATCGGCGAGCGACGACATCGGGCTCGTCGGCGGCGCTTTCGAAGTCGTGATCAGCTCGGGCGAGGGGGAGAACTTCCGCTTCCGCACGATCACGGTGGGCCGCACAGCGCTCGGCAACGTGCGCGCGGCAACATTGGGCGGCGGGCTGCGCCTCGACACGCTCAAGCTCGAGCCGGGCGACTTGCTGCATGTGCGCGCCATCGCGCGCGACCGGAACACGGTGAGCGGCCCGGGGCTTGGTGCGTCTGAGACGCGCGCCATCCGGATTGCCCGTGCCGGGGAGTACGACTCCGTGTCGGTGGACGGCGCCCCGCCGCCAGAGGTGGGCAAGGGGGTGATCAGTCAGCGGATGCTGATCCTGCTCACGGAGAAGCTGCTCAAGCAGCGCGCTGCGATCGCGAAGGATGCGTTCGTGCGCGAGGCACGACTGATCGCGCGCGACCAGAACACGCTGCGCAAGCAGGTCGGCGACGTCATCTTCTCGCGGCTCGATGATGGCGGCGGCGGTGGCGAGCACGCGCATGATGACGGGGATGATCACGGTGCGCTGACCCCCGAGCAACTGCTCGCGGCGGCCAACGAGGCCACGCAGGCGGCCGGTGCCGAGCCGCTGGATTTTGCCGGCGGGGAGTCGCCGGTGGTGAACATCAATCGGCCACTGCTCGAGGCGTACAACGCCATGTGGGACGCCGGTCGCGAGTTGGGGATCGGCGATGCGAAGGCGGCGCTGCCGCACATGTACGTCGCGCTCGCTGCCATCCAGAAGGCGCGACTGGCGGAGCGCGTGTACCTGCGCGGTCGGCCGAAGGAGGTCGTGATCGATATCGGCCGTGTGCGACTCGCGGGCAAGTCGGACATCATCGGGCCCGCTGCACGGCTCCCGCGCGGCACGCTCGATGCGACAACGCTGGCGCGTCTGGCGCGCTTCGACGCCGCCCTCGGATTGCTGGCGACTGCGCGCGCCGCGGCCACCGATTCGCTGTTGTTGCTTCGCGCCGAGCTGCTGGGTGTCGCGCCCGAGCTCGCCGCGCCGCTCGGGGAGGCGGTCGACCGGTTACGCGCTGGCACCGACGCGACCGAGGCACTCGTGGTGGCTCGGCGCACGCTCGCGAACGTATCCTCGCACGCGACGCCGCTCGGCGCGTGGGGGCGTGCGCCATGAGCGCCTTCACCTTCTGTACGGTGCAGTACGAATCGGGTGACTGGGATTCGGCGCCGCTCGTGCCGGCCAACGTGATCGACAGCGTGGCCCGGTACACCTCGATCGAGGTGAACCCCACGGGTGCGATTGTGCCGCTCGCGAGTGCCGATCTGCTCCGGTATCCGCTGGCGTATCTCACCGGACATCTGCCCGTGCGCCTCTCCCCGGCGGAGCGCGCGATGCTGCGCACTTACGTCACGCGTGGCGGGCTGCTGTTCGTCGACGACCACAATCACGACATCGACGGTGTCTTCCACAAGTCGGCGACGGAGGAACTCGCGCGCGCGCTCGGAGCGCCCCTCAAGGCGCTGCCCAACACCCACGCGCTCTACACGAGCTTCTTCAAGTTTCCGGACGGACCGCCGACGACCGGACATGAGCTCAACGGGTGGGGCGACAACCTGGTGCACGCCAACCTGTTTGCGCATCTGATCGGCGACCGGATCGGCGTGCTGTACAGCAGCAAGGACTACAGCTCCGAGTGGGGCTATCATCCGGACAACAAGCGCTTCCAGTCGGTCGACAACACGCGCTTTGCGGTGAACATCGTGGTGTATGCCCTCACGCGTTGATCGTCGCGTCGTGGAGCGCGCGCTGCGCGCGGTGGGACTCGCGAGTCTCGCCGTGATGGCGGTGCAGGCGTGGCGCGCGGGAGGCGCATCCGCGCCCGTGCGCGTGGTGAACGCCAGCGCGCTGGACGGAGCGCTGGCCACGCTGCCCGCGACTGGCGATACGCTCGTGGTGCGCACCGACACCGCGCTTGATGGCGTCACGACTGCGTGGCTGGCCGCGCGCCGGGACGCGGGGTCACCGGTGCGATGGACGGCACCACGCGCGATGACGCCGCTGGCGATGGCGATCGAGCCCTCGCTCGACCCGGGCGGCGGCGTGCGCGCGCTGGTCGCGGCGCCGGCAGCGAGTGCCGTACGCCTTGCCGATAGCGTGGGTGCCGTCGACTCGGGTCGCGTGGCCGTGAGCGGCGTCGGTTTTGCCATCGCGACGCCGGTTGGTGCCGCGGTCGCGCGCGTTGATGGCCAGTCGGTGCGTGCGCGTGCGGCGGCGGCGAGTGCGCCCAAGACGGTCATCGTCCTCGCCCGTGCGGGCTGGGAAGGCAAGTTCGTGGTGGCGGCGCTCGAAGAGCGGGGATGGGCGGTCGACGCGCGCCTCGTGGTGCGGCCCGACACCGCCGTCGTGCAGGGTGCTCCGGCGCGCTTTGATACGGCGCGCGTGGCCGCTGTGGTGGCGCTCGATGCGAGCGCAGCGCCGGTGGCGGACGCGATCGGCACCTTCGTTCGGAGCGGCGGTGGGTTGGTCCTCGGCCCTGAGGCCGCCGAGCAAGCGGGGTTCGCGGAGCTGCGGGCCGGGACCCCCGGTGCGCGGCGTGCCCCCGTGGCGATTGCGGTAAGCGCGGGCAGTCCTCGCCGCGCGCTGCCGCTGCTGCCCATCGACGCGCTCGCGCCGGGCGCTGTGGCGCTCGAGCAGCAGGACGCGGCCGTCACCGTGGCGGCACGGCGCGTCGGGGCCGGTCGCGTGGTGCAGCAGGGGTTCGAGGACACCTGGCGCTGGCGCATGACCGGCCCGGACGGCGCCCGCGAGGCGCACCGGCGGTGGTGGGCATCGCTGGTCGCGTCGGCCAGCCCCGAGCCACTCTCCCGAGCAACGCTTTCGGGTGCTGCGGCTGTCCAAACGGGAGACGCGCCACTCGCGCGCATGGTCGCCGAACTCGGCGCCCCCACTCCAGATCGGTCGTCCGTACAGCGCGCTGATGCGCACCCCGGAGCGATTGACTGGTGGTGGGGCGTGCTTGCGCTGGTGGCCCTGCTGGGCGAGTGGGCGTCTCGACGGTTGCGCGGGGCCCCGTAGCCTGGCTCGACCGCGTGGGGGTGGTGAATCTCCGCACCGGACGCCACCGTATAGTCGCCGCAGGCCCTTCCACCCTTCAGGAGGTCGCGCTACGCATGACGGACCGTCGGGATTTTCTCAAACACGGCGCTGCTCTGGCAGCGCTGGCCGCTACATCACCGCGGGAGGCTCGCGGGCTGACGCAGATGATCGCGTCGGGTGGCGCTCCCCTGCCGGATGAGGCGGTTCCGGACAGCGCCGCGACCAAGGCGTTGATGGCCGACGCGCTGGCTGCCGCGAAGTCGGGCGGAGCGGCCTACGCGGACGTGCGCATCAGCCGCCAGCGGCAGAACTTCGTCTTCACGCGCGAACAGCAGATCCAGAACGTGGTCGACACCGACACGATGGGCTGCGGCGTGCGCGTGCTTGTGGACGGCACGTGGGGCTTTGCGGCCACGCGCATCCTGACACGTGATGGCGTGGCGGCCGCGGCACGCCAGGCGGTTGCCATCGCCAAGGCCAACCGTCCCGCGCGTGGCAATCCGGTGGACTGGTTGCCGTCCCCGTCGCTGGGCGAGAAGTCGTGGAAGGGCGCATTCACCATCGACCCGTGGTCGGTGTCGGTCGAGGAGAAGGCCGACCTGCTGCTGAAGGCCAACGCCGAAGCGCTCAAGGTGGACGGCGTGAAGTACATCTTCAGCGGCCTGTTCTTCGTGAAGGATGACCGCAACTACGCCAACACCGACGGCTCGGTGCTGCTGCAGGAGAACGTGCGCTCGTGGCCGCTCATGCAGATCACCGCCATCAGCAAGGACTTCACCGACTTCCAGAATCGCGGCAATGTCGCGGCGCCGATGGCGCGCGGCTGGGAATACGTGAAGTCGTGTGATCTGCTCGGCAACGCGAAGAAGTGGGGCGAGGAAGCAGCCCAGAAGCTCACGGCCAAGCCGGTGGAGGTGGGGCGCTACGACCTCGTGCTCGACCCGGGCAACATGTGGCTCACGATCCACGAGTCGATCGGCCACCCGACCGAACTGGATCGCGCGCTTGGCTACGAAGCCAACTACGCGGGCACGAGCTTCATCGCGCCGCCCGACAAGATGCTCGGCAAGCTCAAGTACGGCCCGTCGTTCATGAACATCCAGGGCGACCGCTCGCAGGAAGGCGGCCTCTCGAGCATCGGGTACGACGACGATGGCATCGCGCCGGAGTCGTTCCTGATCGTGAAGAACGGCATGTTCAACGACTACCAGACCACGCGTGAGCAGGCGAAGTGGCTCGAGTGGTGGTACAAGAAGAACGGCCGGCCGACGCGCAGCCACGGTTGCTCGTATGCGCAGGGGTGGGACAACGTCCAGTTCCAGCGCATGCCGAATGTCTCGCTGCTGCCCGGCGACAAGGACATCGGCTGGAACGACCTGATTGCCGCGACGGACAACGGCATCGCGATTGTCGGTGACGGTTCGTTCTCGATCGACCAGCAGCGCTACAACGCACAGTTCGGCGGGCAACTGTTCTACGAGATCAAGGGCGGCAAGATCACCGGGATGCTCAAGGACGTGGCCTACCAGATGCGCACCCCGGACTTCTGGAACAGCATGCAGATGATCGGCGGCAAGAAGAGCTACACGCTCGGCGGCTCGTTCTTCGACGGCAAGGGACAGCCGGGCCAGGTGAACGCGGTGAGCCACGGTTCGCCGCCGGCCAAGTTCAAGCAGGTCAACATCATCAACACCGGGAGGAAGGCATGAGCACCCCACGCAGCCTCCTGAGCCCCGCCGTCGACGGGCAGCCGATGTCGGAGCAGGAACACCTCGACATCATCGACAAGGCCGTCAAGCGCTCCAAGGCCGACGAGATCGAGATCAACCTGAGCTCGACGCTCACCGGCAACACGCGCTTTGCCGCAAACCAGCTCTCCACGAGCGGGATGGTCAACGACGTCACGCTTGCGGTGTACTCGGCGTACGGCCCCAAGCATGCGGTCGTGACCACCAACGACCTGTCCGATGCGAGCATCGAGCGTGCCGTGCGCGAGTCGGAGCGGTTGGCCAAGCTTGCGCCGGACGATCCGGAGATCATGCCACGCCTCGGCCAGACCAAGTGGCAGCCCGTGCAGTCGTACTTCGAATCGACGGCACAGCTCACGCCGGGCGACCGCGCGAAGGCGGCCATGACGGCGCTCGCACCCGCGCGCGCCGGCAAGGAGTTGCAGGCGGCCGGGTTCATCATCACGTATGCGCAGTCGCTCTCGATCGGGAACAGTGCCGGGCTGCGCGCCTTCCACCGCAGCACCTCTGCCAACTACCAGTTGACCGTGCGCACCAACGACGGTACGGGGTCAGGGTGGGCGGCGGCGGACGATCACGACTGGACGAAGGTGGATTTCGCACGGATTTCCGACCGCGCGATCGAGAAGGCCAAGGCCTCGCGCAACCCGGTGGCCATCGAGCCGGGCAAGTACACCGTGATCCTCGAGCCGCAGGCGGTGGGTGATCTCGTGCAGCTCGTGGCCAACTACGCCGATGCGCGCTCGACGGACGAAGGGCGCAGCCCGTTCACCAAGGCGGGCGGCGGCACCAAGGTCGGCGAGAAGATCATGGACGAGCGGCTGTCGATCGTGTCGATGGCCAATGATCCGCTCTTGCGCGCACAGCCGTTCGACGGCGACGGGCTGCCGCTCACGGATCACGCGTGGGTCGAGAACGGCGTCCTCAAGGAGCTGCAGTACGGCCGCTTCTGGGCCAAGAAGCAGGGCAAGACCCCCACGGGCGGCGCGAGCTGTCTCAAGATGGTGGGCAAGGGTGAGCAGTCGCTCGACGACCTGATCAAGGGAACCACGCGCGGCATTCTCGTGACGCGCCTCTGGTACCTGCGCGAGGTGGACCCGCGCACGATGCTGTACACGGGCCTCACGCGCGATGGGACGTTCCTGGTCGAGGGCGGCAAGATCACGAAGTCGCTCCGGAACTTCCGGTTTAACGAGTCGCCGCTGTTCATGCTCAACAATCTCGAGGGGATTACCGCCCCCGAGCGGTTGGCGGGCACCGAGCAGGGCGGCGATGTCGCGATGCCGGCGGTGAAGGTGCGGGACTTCAACTTCACGAGTTTGTCGGAAGCGGTGTAGTGTCGGGCGGGGGGGAGGGGACGGCCAGCGGTTTTGCGGGTGTGGGCGGGGCAAAAAGGGGCATAGGGGGGGGGGGGGGCGCCAAAACAACCCCCCCACCCACAACACCCCCCCCCC
>JANMLN010000100.1:0-28116 GCA_031372565.1 Gemmatimonadota bacterium
ATTGGGCGCTTCCTCACCCAGACCGGGGCGACACCTCTGGCGCGGGGCCGCCCCGTTCACGTTCACGGCCCTCGCGCGTTACGCCGCGGCCAGCCCCTTTCCGCAGTGGCTGCAGTACGAGGCGCCATCTTCGCGCACCAACTCGCGGCAGCGCGGACACTTCTCCGGCAGGAAGGTGCCGCACGTCGAGCACCAGACGGCCCCCGCCTCCGGGCGCGGCCCGCAGCTTCGGCAGGCCGTGCTCGCCTCGCGCCAGGCAGCGATCATCGCCTCGGGGTCGCGCGCGGCCGCAGACTGCCCCACCGGCTGCCGGGACTCCCGTTCGAGTTGCGCCAGCGCCTGCGGCCGATACCGAGCGGAGAGTGTCGCGTAATCGTCATCGGAGAGCTTGCCGGTGGCGCGATCAAACTCCACCTCACGCAGGGCACCAATCGCATCTTCGCGCTCGTCCTCGACGGGCGCCGAGACGCGCACGGTCACGCCGCGCGCACTGCGCACCATCGGCAGGAGCACGAACGCGAGGGCGATGAGGGCGAGCACGCCGCCCAACGTGAAGGACAGGATCACGCGATGCTCCTCAGGCAGCGCCCGCCGCGACCATGTCAGGCTCGAGCGCCGTCGCGTACCCCGCCTGCGTGCGACGACGCATGGCCGGAGGCCACATGACGATCAGCCCGCCGAGCGCCATGATACCGCCACCGATCCACACCCAGATCACCAGCGGATTGAAGGTGATGCGCACCTCGGCGCGCTCGCCGGGCGAGACACCAGCCAGCACCACGTACGTGTCGCCCTTGGCGTCGTACTGGATGCCGACCTCGGTGCTCGGCTCGAACGTCGGGTTTCCCTGCGAATCGACGTGTTGCCGCTTCTCGGTCACGATGTTGTCGACGGCCGTGCCATCGCGCGTGACCTGCAGGTTGAGCGCCACGACCTGGCGATTGAGCTGCTCGTAGCGCGAGAGCCCGAGGCTCGTGAAGCGCCACTCGCGCCCCCACGCATCCTTGGCCGCGAACGTCTCACCCGGCCGCAGCGTGAGATCGAACTCCTTGCGGAACGCGAGCCCCGCGAAGGCGGCGAAGACCATGGCCATGCCGGCGTGCACGATGTAGCCGCCATACCGGCGCCGATTGCGCGCCACGAGCCGCACCGACGCCTGCAGCAACGTGTCGCCGTACATCGTCCGCCGCGCGCCGATGCCCTTCCAGAACTCCTGCGTGATGGTGCCCGTGACGAAGGCGGCAATCGTGTAGGCCACGAGCGCGTAGGGCTCTCGCATGCCGGCAATGGCGAGCGCACCACCGAAGCAGAGGCCGAACACGACGGGGCCGGTGAACTGGCGCCGCAGGTTGGACACGCTCGCACGCCGCCACGCGATCAGCGGTCCGACCCCGGTGAGCGCGAACAGGAGCAGCCCGAGCGGAATGTTGACCGTGTTGAAGAAGGGAGGGCCCACGGTGATCTTCGAACCCTTGACCGCCTCGGAGAGCACCGGGAAGAGCGTGCCCCAGAGCACGCTGAAGGTGATGCCGACGAACAGCAGGTTGTTGTACAGGAAGGCCGCCTCGCGGCTGACGAGGCTCTCGAGTTCGGCCTGCGGCCGCATGTCGTCGAGGCGCGTGGCCACGAGAATCGCGCTCGCGATCGTCGCGATGACGAGGAAGACCGCGAACCACTGCCCCACCGGCGACTGGGCGAACGCGTGCACGCTCTGCACGATCCCCGACCGGGTGAGGAAGGTGCCGAGAATCGCCAGCAGGAAGGTCGTGATCACCAGCAGCACGTTCCACTTCCGCAGCATGCCGCGCTTCTCCTGCACCATGATGCTGTGCAGGAACGCGGTGCCGGTGAGCCACGGCAGGAGCGACGCGTTCTCGACGGGATCCCAGGCCCAGTAGCCGCCCCAGCCCAGTTCCACGTAGGCCCACCACATGCCGAGCGTGATGCCGATCGTCAGGAAGAACCAGCTCACCAGCGCCCAGCGCCGCACCGCGCCCAGCCATTCGGCGTCGAGCTTGCGCGCGAAAAGCGCCCCAATCGCAAAGGCGAACGGGACCGCAGTCGCGACGTAGCCCAGGTACAGGTTCGGCGGATGAATCGCCATGCCCGGGTTCTGCAGCTGCGGGTTCATCCCGCGGCCATCCGGCGGAATCCAGTCGAGCCGCTCGAACGGATTGGAGCCGAGTGCCGTGACGGCGAGGAAGAAGGTGAGAATCACGGCCAAGGTGCCCGTGACGTAGGGCATCATGGTGCGATTGGTGTTCCGGTTGGACACCACCGCGATCACGGCGTACACCGCGAGCACCAATGCCCAGAAGAGCAGCGACCCGCTCTGCCCGCCCCAGAAGGCGGCAATCGTGTAGACCGTGGGCAGGTTGGCGCTCGTGTAGCTCGCGACGTACTTGAGCGAGAAATCGTGGGTGATGAGCGCGGTCAGCAGCCCTGCCGACGCCAGCACCGTGAAGCCGGCCGAGGCGTAGATGCCACGCTCACCGCTCAGCACCAGCTCGCTGCGCTGCAAACGACCGCCGGCGTACGATGCCACCGACGCCCAGATCGCCATCACCAGCGCGATCCAGAGCGACAACTCTCCGATGAGGATCACGTGACTTTGGTGCTCTTTGCGTCCTGATACGCCTTCGTGCCCTTGTACTTCTCCTTGTCGGGCGCGTTCTCGTAGCGCGAGGCACACTTGGCCAGCAGCACCGTGGCGCGGAAGGTGCCATCACGCCCGAGGCGCCCTTCGACCACGACGTCGACGCTGTCGGTGAAGGTGTCGGGGATGAGGCCGCGGTAGACGACCGGGTAGCTGCGGGTGCCGTCGGTCATGTCGAAGGCGACTTCGCGACCGCCGGGGGACCGCTTGATCGAGCCGGATACGACGCGCGCCCCAACCTTGACTCCCGTTTCCACGAAGCTCGGATCACCCGCGACCTTGGTCGCGAGCTCACCGGGGGTCAGGTAGTACTGCGCGGTCTCGTTGATCGACGACGCCATCAGGTACCCGGCAGTGCCGAGGACGAGGACGCCTCCGAGGATGAACTTGGCGCGGGCGTTCATGTGCGGTGGGGCTGTGGGTCGGGCGCGGCCAGCGATATGTCGCGCCCCGGTCGAGAATATACGCCTGAGTGCCCCCAGATGCTCCCCACCGGTGGTCGGCTCGGGCTACCCCCGGTCGCGGGCGTGGGCGAGGGTCGCCCGGACCGCCCGGGCCCAGCCGGCGCGCCCGTCCTGTGCCGCGCCGTGTCCCGCCCCGGGGGTGAAACGGGTGAACTGGCGCGAGGCCAGGAACTCCGCGCCGTTCTTCCAGACGCCCGCCGTCAGTCCCGCCAGTCCGGCGGCGCCGAGCGCCGTGGTCTCGACCATGTCGGGCCGCTCGACCGGCACGCCCAGCACGTCCGCCTGGAACTGCATGAGCCAGCCGTTGTTCGTGGCACCGCCGTCGACGCGCAGCCGTTCGAAGCGGGTCCCGCTCCGCTCGCGCATGACGCCGAGGACGTCGGCGGTCCCGTACGCCATGGCTTCGAGCGCGGCGCGCGCGAGATGCGCCCGCGTGGTGCCGCGGGTGAGTCCGACGATCGTGCCGCGCGCGTCGGGCTCCCAATGCGGTGCACCCAAGCCCACGAGCGCGGGCACGAAGTACACGCCGTCATTGGAGCTAAGGCCGGCGGCCATCGTCTCGGACTCCGCGGCGTTGGTGAGGAGCCCCAGTCCATCGCGTAGCCACTGGACCGCGGCCCCGGCAATGAAGATCGCGGCTTCGTAGGCGTAGGCCGCCTTGCCCTCGGCGTCGCAGGCCAGGGTGACCAGCAGGCCATCGCCCGCCGCCGGGCGCGTCACGCCGGTGTTGAGCAGCAGAAAGGCGCCGGTGCCGTACGTGTTCTTTCCTTCGCCGGGCTGCCAGCACCCCTGCCCGAACAGCGCGGCCTGCTGGTCACCTGCGACGCCAAGGATCGGCATCGTCGGACCGAATGCGGACGTGCTGCCGAAGTCGCCCGCCGAGGGGCGCACCTCGGGGAGCATCGCGCGTGGAACGTGCAGCAGCGCGCACAGCGTGTCGCTCCAGTCGTGCGCGCCGATGTCGTAGAGCAGCGTGCGACTCGCGTTGGTGGGGTCGGTGGCGTGGACGGCACCGTTGGTGAGCTTCCAGATGAGCCAGCTGTCGATCGTACCGAAGGCCAGTTCGCCCTGCTCGGCGCGCGCCGCAAGACCATGCTGGCGCAGCAGCCACTCGACCTTGGTGCCGGAGAAGTAGGCGTCGACGACGAGGCCGGTGCGCGCGGTGATGTCGGCGGCATGCGGCGCGAGTTCGGCGCAGCGCGGCGCGGTCCGGCGATCCTGCCAGACGATGGCGCGTGCGACCGGGCGGCCGGTGGCGCGCTCCCACACGACGGTGGTTTCGCGCTGGTTGGTGATGCCGATGGCGTCCGGCGTGACGCCTGCCTGTGCGACCGCCTCGCGTCCGGCATCGAGCACACCCGTGAGAATATCCATGGCGTCGTGCTCCACCCATCCCGGCTGCGGGAAGTGCTGCGGCAACTCGCGGTAGGCGCGGCCTGCCACGCGGCCGTCTGCGGCGACGACGAGGCAGGTCGTACCGGTCGTGCCCTGATCGATGGCAAGGACGTGGCGCATGGCGATCCTGGAAGTCAGGGGTGAGTGGCGCGCGCGTGGGCGCCGGAGAAATCGTACGGTGGGCGATGCACCCCGCGATCGGTGACGATGGCGGTCACGAGTGCGGCGGGAGTCCAGTCGAAGGCGGGGTTGAAGGCCCGCGCATCGGCGGGCGCGACGGCGACGCCCATCATCCCGGTCACTTCTGCTTCGTCGCGTTCCTCGATGTGCACGTCGGCGCCGCGCGGGGTGGCGGGGTCGAGCGTGGAGTGCGGCGCGAGCACGTAGAACGGGATGCCATGGGCGTGCGCGGCCACGGCCACGCCGTAGGTGCCGATCTTGTTGACGACGTCGCCGTTGGCGGCGATGCGGTCGGCGCCCACGAGCACGGCGTCGACGCCGCGGTCGCGAAGCGTGCTGGCCGCCATCCCGTCGGTGATGAGTGTGCAGGCGACGCCGGCCCGCTGGAGTTCCCACATGGTCAGGCGCGCACCCTGCAGCAGCGGTCGGGTTTCGTCGGCATACACACGGAGCGCGAGCCCGCGCGCGGCCGCGAGGTGCACGGGCGCCAGTGCGGTGCCGATGCCCGCCGTGGCCAGCGCGCCGGCGTTGCAGTGCGTGAGCAGCGTCATGCCATCGCGCAGCAGCGCGAGGCCGTGCGCACCGATCGCATCGCACATGGCGGCGTCCTCGGCGCGGATGCGCTCCGCCTCGGCGAAGAGCCGTGTCCTGGCCTGAGCGGGATCTGCAAGGAGCCCGGCCACGGCGCGCCGCATCCGCGCGATCGCCCAGGGCAGGTTGACGGCCGTTGGACGCGCGGCCGCAATGGCGGATGCGGTGGCGTCGAACCGGGCGGCAAAGTCCGATGCGTGATGCGCGGCGCCAGTCCCGATGTCCGCGTCTGCGACCTGGAGCGCGTCATGCAGCGCATCCTCCGCCGACATCGCTGCCGCGAGCCCCATCGCTCCCGCGACTCCGATCGCGGGCGCACCACGCACCGCCAACGTGCGGATGGCCTGCACGATGTCCGCCGTGGTGAAGAGATCGAGGAACGCGAGCTGCGCGGGCAGCCGCCGCTGATCGACGATGCGTACGCCCCGTCCATCGTGCGTCCACGCGACCGTGGGCGGCAATCGGGTCACGTCGTCTCCGCGCCCGACGCGGGAAGCTCGAACCAGAAGATGGTGCGCACGCCGGGTTGCGACTCGACGCCGATGCGGCCGTTGTGCAGTTCGACGATGGACCGCGAGATGGCCAACCCCAACCCGGTACCCGGCTTTCGCGTGGCGGCGTCACCCACCTGTTGAAAGCGCTGAAAGAGTCGCCCCAACTCATCCGCCGGAATGCCCGGGCCCGAATCCTCGACCTCGACGCGCACGGCACCGCCGCTCCGACGGGCGCGCACCTTCACCACCCCCCCCGACGGTGAGTACTTGATCGCGTTGGACACGAGGTTGGTGAGCACCTGCAGGATCCGGTCGCGGTCGCCCACCATGACGGGGGCGCTCTCCGCCTCGGCGAGCAGGCGCACCTGTTGCGTGGCTGCCAGCGGCGCGAGGTCGCGGAGCGCGACGTCGACCGTGTCGCGTGCCGAGAGCGGTGCGAGCGTGAGCTCGAGCCGGCCCGCTTCGATCTTGTTCAGGTCGAGCAGATCATTCACCAGGCGCGTGAGCCGTTCGGTATTGCCGAGGGCGATGCCGAGCAGCTCGGCGGCTTTCGGGGGGAGTACCCCGGCGGCACCGCCGCGCACGAGTCCGAGCGCGCCGCGGATGGAGGTGAGCGGGGTGCGCAGCTCGTGCGAAACCGTGGAGACGAACTCGCTCTTCATGCGATCCACTTCCTTCGGACCCGAGATGTCGCGCAGCACGAGCACGCGCGCCACGCGTCCGTGGAGCGAGAGCGGGCGCATGGCGATCTCGAGATCGAAGGTGGCGGCGGAGCGGCGGAAGCCGATCGTCTCGATCGTGCCGTCGAGTCCGCCCGAGAGATAGCCGGCGAGATCCTGCCGCACTTCCGGCGCGACGAGCTGCGTCACCGGGAGCCCGATGAGTTCGTCCTCGCCGATGCCGAACATGCGCGAGACGGCGCGATTGGCATCGCGGATCTGGCGGTCGACGACGATGACGATGCCGTCGCGGGAGGCGTCGGACAGTCGGCGGAAGCGCTGCTCCGACTCGCGCATCTCCTCCTCGACGCGCTTCCGCTCGGAGATGTCGTGCATGATGGTGGAGAGGAACCAGACGCCGCCGCGCACGGACTGGTGGGCCACGATCACCTGCGACACGGGATACTCCGCGCCCTGTTCGTCGCGGACCGCCGTTTCGCCGCTCCAACTGCCGGAGGAGACCGCGGCCGGGATCGCTTCATTGACGATGCGCGCGTACGCCCAGTCCGGGTGCAGCAGCGAGAGGGGCACCTCGACGACGTCGGCGCGTCCGTGGCGACCGAGCAGCGCACGACCGGCCTCGTTCACGTACGACACGAGGCCGTTCACGTCCATGATGGCGACGACGTCGGTCGTGGCCTCGAGCGTGGCGATCAGGCGCTCGCGTTCGGACTGGATGGTGGTCTGCGCGGTCACGTCGCGGAAGACCGCCTCGATGGAGGTGCCCCCGCCTTCTTCATCGCGCCGCCGCAGGTTGCCCGTGACGACGACGCGCCGACCGGTGGCGTGGCGCAAGATGGTGCCGACGCCGCGCACTTCGCCCGCGGTGTTGGCAAAGTCGAGCGCGATCTCGAAGCTCTCGCGCTGGTCGGTGGCCAGCACATCCGCGACGGTAAGGCCGGTGATGTCCTCCTCGCGATATCCGAGCGCGTCACGCCAGGCGCGATTGGCATATCGAAGGCGGCCATCGGTACCCACGGCCTGCACGAGGTCGGTGGTGGAGTCGAGCAGGTCGCGCAGCCGGCGCTCGGAGTTGACCAGCTCGAGCTCCACCGACTCGCGTATGCCGATCTCATCGACGAGCGCGACGGCGGTGGCGGTGGCATGCGCAATGTCGACCAGCGCTTCGATGTCACTCGCGGTGAAGACGCGCCCGGCATCGTGAAAGACGGCCACACAGCCGCGCACGAGCCCTTCCTGCGCACTGAACGGCGCGAAGAGCGCGCTGCCGATCGGGCCGTCGGGATCGGACACGAAGGGGGCGACCGCATCGAGGGCATCGGCGTCGGCGAGGACGAGTGGGGCCTCACCGTGGGCGCCAACGCGCAGGAGCGCGGCGAGTCGCGGGCGGATGGCCGAGAGGTCGTCGACCTCCTCGATCCCGGTGCCATCGAGCGTGGCCACGGCATTGCCGACCAGCACGCAGAAGACGCCGCGCGTGGCGCCGGTGGCGCGCGTGGCGATGCGCGAGACTCGGCCGAAGTGCGCACCGCGGAGCGCCTCGGCGAGGGCCGGGGCGACCACGACCCCGGAGGGGCGAAAGGTGGCGGACGGGCGGGAGGCCATGCGTCACCGCAAGCTAGCGCGAGGCGGTGGAGCGGGCGATGCGCAAGACGACTGGCGGCCGACGTTAGCTTCCACGAGCAGTCGAGCCTCCCGCCCTCCCCCCACCCGCCGATGACGCTCTCCACGCTGACCTTCGACGTCGCCGACCGGATCGCGACGATCACCGTCAACCGCCCCGACAAGCTCAACGCGCTCAACGCGGACGTGATTCGCGAGCTCGGGCTCGCCATCGACGACGCACGATCCCGCGATGATGTCGGCGGCGTCATCCTCACCGGCGCGGGGCGCGCGTTCATCGCCGGCGCCGACATCGGCGGCTTGGCCGAGCGCACGCCGGTGCAGGCGCATCACCTCGCACGCCACGGGCAGGTGATCTTCCGCAAGTTCGAGACAAGCCCCAAGCCCGTCATCGCCGCCGTCAATGGTTTCGCCTTGGGCGGCGGGTGCGAACTGGCCATGAGCTGCCATGTGCGCATCGCCAGCGAGTTCGGGAAGTTCGGCCAGCCCGAAGTGAAGCTTGGCCTGGTGCCGGGCTATGGCGGCACGCAGCGCCTGGTGCACCTCGTGGGCAAGGGACGCGCGCTCGAGCTGCTGCTGACCGGCGGCATCATCGACGCGACCGAGGCGTATCGCATCGGCCTGGTGAACAAGGTGGTACCGGCCGCCGAGCTCATTGGCACGGCGCGCGCGATGCTCACGACGATGCTCAGCAATGCGCCGCTCGCCCTGGCCGGCTGCATCGAGTTGGCCAACAGTGCATGGGAGTCGGGCCCCGAAGAAGGGCAGATCATGGAAGCGGCACGCTTTGGCGTGCTGAGCGCGAGCAGCGACATGCGCGAGGGCACGGCCGCGTTTCTCGAGAAGCGTGCGCCCGTCTTCCGGGGCGCGTGATCACGGAGCGGCACCGATCGCACCGGCCGCTGTCGTGAGCGCCACCACGCTCGAGACGCTCACGATCCGCGACTTCCGCAACCTCGCACACGTGGACCTGGTGCTCCCGCGCGAGGGCGCGGTGGTCGTCGGCGAGAACGGGCACGGCAAGACCAACCTGCTCGAGGCGACGTACTACCTGCAGCTCTTGCGCTCGGCACGCGGCGCGCGCGACGCGGAGTTGGTTCGCTTCGGCGGCGAGGGCTTCCATGTGGCGGCGCGCGGACAGTTTCCCGGCGCACGCGAGGTGCGCGTCGGGTTCGCGAAGACCGGGGCGCGCAAGCGCGTCACGCAGGACGGCGCCGAGGCGAAGCGGCTGACCGACGCCTTGGGCGGTGTGCCGAGCGTGCTCGTGAGTCCGCGCGATGCCGGCATCGTGGCCGGCGCGCCTGCTGACCGACGACGCTTCATGGATATCGCGCTCGCGCTCTCGAGCCCCACGTACCTCGCGGCACTCGCGGCGTATCGTGGCGCACTCGGGCGCCGCAATGCGGCGCTGCGCTCGGGCGCGCGGCACGGTGCGCGCAGTGCCGTGACGGCTGCGCAGGCATGGGAGCCGGCACTGGCGCAGCATGGCGCGGTGCTGCGTGCCGCGCGTCGCGCCTGGGTGGCCACGTACGCTGACGAGTACACGCGCCTGGTCAGCGCCATCGGCGAGCGACCGGGCAGCGCGATGCACTACCTGGTGCGCGTTGGCGGTGGTGCCGATGCGCTGCGCGCCTCGGGTGAACAGTCCGACACGGCGGCGGCGCTCATGGCCGAGTTCGATGCGACGCGTGAGCGCGACCTGCGCGCGGGACTCACGCACGCCGGGCCGCATCGAGATGATCTCGCGCTCACGCTGGCCAGGCGCGACCTGCGCCGATTCGGCTCGGCGGGCCAGCAGCGTTCGTCGGCGCTCGCGCTTCGCTTGCTCGAGTTGGCGACGTTGCGCGAACGGATCGGCGGCGCGCCGCTGTTGCTGCTGGACGATCCGTTCGCCGAACTGGATGAACGCCGTGCGGCCTGCGTGTTGGCGCTGTTGGGCGAGGCGGGGATTCGTCAGGTGATTCTGGCGGTTCCACGCGCGAGCGAGATCCCGGTGGGGTTCACGCGACTCGCGCGGCACGTCATTGCAGACGGCGCGCTGACGGTGGCTGCATGAGCGAACCCAAGCAGAAGCCCGGACCGGTCAAGCTCGGCGCGATGCTCGCGGGCTTTCTCGAGGCGAAAGGGATCACGACGCGCATCGAGCCGCTGCGCGTGCTCGAACAGTGGCCGCTTGCCGTGGGCCCGACGGTGGCGGAGGTGACGCGCGCACTGCAGCTCGACAAGGAGGGGACGCTCATCGTGGATGTGCGCACGCATGCGTGGATGCAGGAGCTCAGTCTGCTGGAACCGGAGCTGTTGCGCGCGTTGCAGAAGCACCCTGGCGGCGCGCATGTGCGCAGGATTCGGTGGCGCCTTGGGAGGTCGTGGTAGCGGGCGTCCGGGACGGCTGTCTAAACGGCTGGTGTTCAGTGACTTAGGGCTGGAATCGGGCGTTGATTCCGGTAGCGCGTTTGGGTAGTTTTTCGGGTCACCCCGAGCGCGGCAGTTTCGGCGTTTATTCGGGCCCATCAGTTCACGCCTCCCACCCCCCGACGCACACATGGCGAAGACCGCTGAACAGGCCGCGGACTCGTACGGCGCAGGCAGCATCCAAGTCCTCAAGGGGCTCGAAGCGGTTCGCAAGCGCCCCGGCATGTACATCGGTTCGACCTCGGCGCGCGGGTTGCATCATCTCGTGTACGAGGTGGTCGATAACTCGATCGACGAAGCGATGGCGGGATATGCGTCCGAAGTGACGGTCACGATCCATCCGGACGACTCGATCACGGTCGAGGACGACGGGCGCGGCATTCCGGTGGACATCCACCCGACCGAGCGGATACCGGGGGTGGAGCTGGCGCTGACCGTGCTGCATGCGGGCGGCAAGTTCGACAAGGACTCGTACAAGGTCTCGGGCGGCCTGCACGGCGTGGGCGTGTCGGTGGTCAACGCGCTCTCCGAGCAGCTCAAGGTCTGGGTCAAGCGCGACGGGAAGGAGCATTACATGTCCTTCGTGCGCGGCGGCACGGTGCAGAAGCTCACGGTCATGGGCAACGTGAAGCCGAAGGACACGGGCACCAAGGTCTGGTTCAAGCCCGATCACCAGATCTTCACCGAGCTGCGCTACGATCGCGCGACGCTCGTGAGCCGCCTGCGCGAACTGTCGTTCCTCAACAAGGGCATCACGATCACGCTGCGCGACATGCGCGAAGGCGAGGTCCCCGAGGAGGTCTTCTACGCGAAGGGCGGCCTCGTGGAGTTCGTGCAGCACCTGAACAAGGACAAGAAGGCGATTCACGACAAGGTCGTCGCGATCGAGACGACCAGCAACGAGATCGAGATCGAGCTCGCGCTGCAGTACAACGACAGCTACTCCGAGCAGGTGTTCTCGTTCGTCAACAACATCAACACGCACGAGGGCGGTACGCACCTGACCGGCTTCAAGTCGGCGCTCACGAGCGTGATCAACAAGCATCTGGCCAAGTCGTCGTTCTCCGCGAAGGACAAGGAGGCGAAGCTCTCGGGCGACGACGTCCGCGAAGGGCTCACCGCCGTGCTGTCGATCAAGGTCAAGGAGCCACAGTTCGAGGGGCAGACCAAGACCAAGCTTGGCAACTCCGAGGCCGAGAGCGCAGTCAAGACGGTGGTCAATGACCTGCTCGCGAGCTATCTCGAGGAGACGCCGCGCGTCGGGAACGCGATCCTCGACAAGGCGCTGTCAGCGGCGCGCGCGCGTGAGGCGGCCCGCAAGGCGCGCGACCTCGTGCGCAAGAAGTCGGCGCTGGACGTGGGCAACCTGCCGGGCAAGCTCGCCGACTGCACGTATTCCGACCCCGCGCTCTGCGAGCTCTATCTGGTCGAGGGTGACTCGGCCGGTGGCTCCGCCAAGCAGGGGCGCAAGCGCGAGTTCCAGGCCATCCTGCCGCTCCGCGGCAAGATTCTCAACGTGGAGCGCGCGCGCGTGGACAAGATCCTCTCCAACGAGGAAATCCGCACGATGATCACGGCCATCGGCGCGGGCTACAAGGAAGACTTCAATCTCGAGAACGTCCGGTACCACAAGATCATCCTGATGACCGACGCCGACGTGGACGGCGCGCACATCCGGACGCTGCTGCTCACGTTCTTCTACCGGCAGATGCAGGATCTGATCGACGCGGGGTACATCTACATCGCGCAGCCGCCCCTGTTTCGCGTGGCCAAGGGGAAGGACGAGGGATACGCGTACGATCTCAAGGAGCGCGACGTGCTCATCAACCGGATGGGCGGCAGCAACGCGAACGTGAACGTGCAGCGCTACAAGGGCTTGGGCGAGATGAACCCGGGCCAGCTGTGGGAAACGACGATGGACCCGGTCAAGCGCACCATGCTGCAAGTGACGATGGAAGATGCCGTGCAGGCGAACGAGATCTTCCAGACCTTGATGGGCGACGAGGTGGAGCCGCGGCGCCTGTTCATCGAGACGAACGCGCGGTTCGCGAGCAACCTCGACATCTAGTCAGACTGAGCGGAGCGAAGGGGTGCTTGTGGATGCTGGAAAAGCAGATCCTTCGCTTCGCTCAGGATGACAATGGCGCTCAGGCTGACTACGCGCGCCCCTGCTCCCGCTTCACTTCCGCAAACAGCTGCCGCGTGAACGTGAGCGACGCCCAGCCGATGAGGAACGCCGGTATGGCGCTGGCAATCCAGATTAGCACGCCGTGCGTGGCGTCCACGCCGCCCGTCGGCACCACGCGACCCGCCATGAACATCAAGCCGTACAACGCGATGCAGGCGCCAACCGAACCGGCTGCCATGAAGGCCTTGAGCTGCGTGGGGATGTTCATCGGTCGGTTCGAATCGGAAAGGCGTGAGCGTGCGCGAGACTGTGTGGCGGGTCAACGCGGCAGCAGGGGAGGAGTTCCGCCCGGCCTACCCGCGCGTCGGGAATCCTAGCCAGCCCGGCCGCCCGCGCCAAGCACCTCGACCCCCGCCGCCGTGATCCGGTGCGACACGAGCGGCAGCCCCACCCCGCCAACGTCGTCAATGACGATGGCCTCCTGGAGCGCCGCGAGCCCGCGCGAGACGCCATCGGCATCGCGCGCGAACACGGTCGCGAGCGGTTCGTCCTGCGACACCCGATCACCCGGCTTGGCGGAGATCACGAAGCCGACCGTCGGGTCCACCAGGTCTTCCATGGTCAGGCGGCCGCCGCCGAGCGCGATGATACCGCGTCCCACGGCACGCGGCTCCACCCGTGCCACGACACCGGCGCGCGGGGCCGTGAACAACTCGACCGCGCGGGCCTGGGGCAGCGCCGCCGGATCGTCCACCACGCCGGCATTGCCCCCCTGCGCCTCGATGATGGCGGCGAACTTCTCCGCGGCCGCTCCCGACCGGATCGCCTGCTGCATGGCCACGACCGCCGCCTCGTGCGTACGCGCGACTCCGGCCAGCAGCAGCATCTCGGCTCCCAGCGCGAAGGTGACCGCCAGCAGATCATCGGGCCCTTCGCCCTTGAGCGTGTGAATGGCTTCTTCGACTTCGAGCGCGTTCCCGCAGGCGCGTCCGAGTGGCCGGTCCATGGCGGTGAGGAGGGCGGTCACCGGCACGCCGTGCGCCGCGCCAAGACCGATCATCACGTTGGCCAGCTCGATGCCGCGCTCCGCCTCGGGGAGGAACGCGCCGCTTCCCTGCTTGATGTCGAGCACCAGGCCTGTCAGTCCTTCGGCGAGTTTCTTGCTCATGATCGATGCGGCAATGAGCGGAATCGCCTCCACCGTTCCGGTCGCGTCGCGCAGTGCGTAGAGCTTGCGGTCGGCCGGCGCGATCTCGCCGCTCTGGCCGATGAGCGCGCAGCCCAGCCGCTCGAGCTGCGTGCGGGCCCGCTCGAGTGGCAACCGGGTCTGGAAACCCGGAATGGACTCCAGCTTGTCGAGGGTGCCGCCCGTGTGCCCGAGGCCGCGCCCCGACATCATCGGCACGGCGACCCCGAGCGATGCGATGAGCGGCGCCAGCACGAGGGAGACCTTGTCGCCGACCCCCCCGGTCGAGTGCTTGTCGATCCGCGCACGTCGGAGGTGCGAGAGATCGAGCACCGTGCCGGTGTGCAGCATCCCCTCCATCAGGGCGCGCGTCTCGGCGGCGTCCATGCCGCGAATGAACGCGGCCATGAGCAGCGCCGCCGCCTGATAGTCCGGCACCGCGCCCGAGGCGACGCCGCGGGCGAACCCCTCCCACTGCTCGGCCGACAACGCGTGGCCATCACGCTTGCGCTCGATCAGCTCGCGAACATCGAAGAGGCGGGGAGCGGGCACAGGCAGCGATGCAGGGGGGGCGACCGTCGAGAACCGCCATCGGGGTTGCACGGAGGGGGAGATGTACCGCGCGATACGCCGATGTGCAAACGACGCGCCCCGTCGTGCGGCCCGGAGGAAGGGTGGATAGATTCCGGCTTGCTCCAACCACCCTCCATGAGCCACCCAGTGCCTGACCCCACGGCGGACGCGGCCGAGCTGCTGGCCCTGCGCTTGCGCGTCTCCGAGTTGACCCGCGAGCGCGAGAACCTGGTCGCGATGGTGGACATCCTGCAGGGGATCGCCGGAGCCACGCAGTACCCCGAGATTCTGAACGTCGTGGCCAGCAAGCTGGGCCAGACGTTCGACCTCGATCGCTGCTCGGTCTTCCTGTTCAGCGAACATCCGGGCGCGCGGCTGGTGGCGAGCTACGAGGATCCGACCATCCGGAACCTCGAAGTGGACATGACGCGCTACCCCGAGCTGCAGCGGGCGCTCGAAAGTGGCGACACGGTGCACATCCCGGACGTGTCACACGAGCCGACGCTGCGACTCGCCTGGCCGGTGCTCACGCTGCGGCACGTGCGCGCCGTGATCGTGGTGCCGATCAAGTGGCGGGCGCAGGTGGTGGGCGCGCTCTTCCTGCGCACGCGGCGGTCGCTGCCGCCGCTCACGGACGAGGACATCCGGTTCGTGCAGGTGGTCGCCGCCACGACGGCGCGTGCCTTGCGACAGGCCCACCGCTTCGAGGCGCTGCTCAAGGACGGCAGCACCAAGGACGAAGAGCGGACGTCCGAAACGCGCCGCGTCGCGATGCTCGCCTTCCTGCGCCGGCTGCTCGAGCGCGTGGATGACGCCCAGCCGATGGGCGCCAGCGAGGCGCTCCTCGGTGCGTCCGCGCGGGGCGAGATCGACCGCCTGGTGAGTGTGGCCCTGACGGTGTTCGAAGAACAAACGGGGCGCTGAGGCGCCGCTGGCATCCTTTCCCTTCACTTCGACAACTCCGATGCTGATCAGCAAGACGATGACCGCACTGCTCAATGAGCAGGTGGGCAACGAGCTCTCCGCGAGCAACCAGTACCTCATGATTTCGGCCTACTTCGACGGCGAGGGGTTGCCCGGATTGGCGAAGCACTTCCTCAACCAGTCGAACGAGGAACGCGCCCACGCGCTGCGATTCGTGCGCTACATCCTGGATGCCGGCGGCGATCTCGCGATTCCGGCCATTCCCGCGCCGCAGAAGGCGTTCAAGGACACGGCCAGCGCCGTCAAGCTCGGGCTCGAGTCCGAGATCCGCGTGACGAAGCAGATCAACCAGATCGTCGACGTGGCCATCAAGGAGTCGGACCACCTGACCAAGAACGCGATGGAGTGGTTCGTCAACGAGCAGCGCGAAGAGGTGTCGAGCATGGACATGCTGCTGCGCATGGTGAAGCGCGCAGGCGAGCCCGGGATGTTCTTCGTCGAGAACTTCCTGCTGCAGGGTGGCTTGGCCGGAGGCGAGGCCGAGGGCGAGAGCGAGGGCACCTGATCGTGCCGTCGGCGGCCGGCCGCGCGGGGGCGATGTCGTGGTAAGCGCCCCCGCGCGCCGCGCCGCCGAGCTGCGCGACCTGCTCACACGCGCCTCGCGCGCGTACTACGTCGACGATCGGCCGCTGATGGCCGATGCCGAGTACGACCGGTTGTTTCGCGAGCTGCAGGCGCTCGAAGCCGCCGATCCGTCGCTCCGCGCGGCCGACTCGCCGACGCTGCGCGTGGGGACGGACGTGGGCGCGAGCCACCTGGCGAAGCACGCGCATCTGGCCCCCATGGCGTCGCTCGACAACGCGATGTCGGACGAGGAGCTGCAGGCGTGGGAGGATTCCGCCGCGCGGCTCGTGGGCGAGGGGGTGCGCACGAGCGGCTACAGCTGCGAACTCAAGATCGATGGCGCCGCCGTTTCGCTGACCTACCGGGACGGCGTGCTCGTGACCGGCGCCACGCGCGGCAACGGCACGGTGGGCGAGGACATCACCGCGAATCTGCGCACCCTGCAGGAGATTCCGCTGCGACTCCTGGGTCGCGGCTGGCCGGCGCTGATCGAGATCCGCGGCGAGGTCTACATGACCTTCGAGGGGTTCGACCGGATGAACGAGGAGCGCGTGAAGGCCGGCGAGCCGGTGTTCATGAATCCGCGCAACTCGGCCGCAGGCGCGCTTCGGCAGAAGGACCCGACGCTGACGGCGCAGCGTCCACTCCGCTTCTGGGGCTACACGTTCGCGCTGCCCGACAACGCGCCGCTCCCGTTCGACACACAGACCGCGTTGCTCGAGCGGCTGGCCGAGTGGGGAATTCCGGTGGCGCCGCACCGCACGCGGTGTACCGCGCTGGCCGAGGTGCATGCCTGGGCGCATCACGTGGAGCACGTGCTGCGCGAGCAACTGCCGTTCGACATCGACGGTGGCGTGGTGAAGGTCGATCCGCTGGCGCTGCATGCGGAGCTCGGCGTCGTTGCCGGTCGCGTGCCGCGCTGGGCGATCGCGCGCAAGTTCAAGGCGAGCATCGAGGAGACGACGCTGCTCGCGATCCGGGTGAACGTGGGCCGCACCGGCAAGCTCAATCCGTGGGCCGAGCTTGCGCCGGTGGAGCTCGGCGGCGTGACCGTGCGCAACGCCACGCTGCACAATGCGCAGCTGATTGCGCAGAAGGACCTCCGCGAGGGTGACACGGTGCAAGTGCGCCGCGCCGGCGACGTGATTCCCCAGGTGATCGGTCCCGTGCCGGACAAGCGCACGGGCCGGGAAGTCCCGTGGGTGCCGCCAGCGCACTGCCCGGTGTGCGCCACGGCGGTCGCGCAGGAAGCCGACGAGGTGGATGTCTTCTGCCCCAACGTGGCCTGCCCGGGACGCCGGCTCGAGGCGCTCATCCATTTTGCCTCGCGCACGGCGATGGATATCCGCGGCCTCTCGGAGGCGCGCATCACGCAGTTCGTGGACGCCGGGCTGGTCGGCGATCCGTCGGACCTCTACGACCTGACCACGTCGCAGTTGGAGCAGCTCGACGGGTTCGCGAAACGGAGCGCGCAGCAGTTGGTCGAGGCCCTCGCCACGAGCAAGCAGCAGCCGCTGTCGAAGCTGCTCTTTGCGCTGGGCATCCGGCACGTGGGTGAAGGCGCCGCCGAGTTGCTGGCGCAGCACTTCGGCGACATGGACGCGCTGGCCCAGGCCGATGTGTCGGCGATCAACGCGGTGCGTGGGATCGGTCCGATCATCGCCGAGAGCGTGGCGGCCTGGTTCCAGGACGCGTGGGCGCGCCGACTGATCGAGAAGTTGCGGCGGCGCGGCCTGACGTTCACCGAGCCGCAGGCGGCCCAGGCCGATGGTGCCCTCAAGGGGCTCACCGTCGTCCTCACCGGGACGCTGCCCACGCTGTCCCGGGCCCGGGCGACGCAGCTGGTCGAGCAGGCCGGAGGGCGCGTGACGGACAGCGTGTCGAAGAAGACGTCGCTGCTGGTGGCGGGCGACGACGCAGGCAGCAAGCTTGATAAGGCGCGGACGCTCGGGGTCACGATCATTTCCGAAGCCGAGCTCCTGCAGAAGATCGGTCGCACGTCCTAGCCGCACGTCCTGGTTGTTGTCACTCCGTGGAGAACGCTATGCAGCTTGATCAACATGGGATGGTGACCCTGTCGCGCGCGTCGCTGGCGGCGCTGCGCACCGCGTTGCTGCGTGATGCGGGGCCAGGCGGGGTCGCGTACCTGCAGGAGGCGGGCTTCGCCGGTGGCGAGGCGCTGTTCGCCTCGTTCGAGCGCTGGCTCGCCGAAGCGCACGGCGGGTCCGTCGACGCGCTCGACATCGAGGGGTTCCGGCAGCGCGCGGTCGAGTACTTCCAGGCGTGCGGCTGGGGCTCGCTGGAAATCAGCACGATTGGCGAGGCGATCGTGGCGCTCGACAGCGCGGACTGGGCCGAGGCGGATCCGGCGGCGGCGCTGCCACACCCGGGCTGCTACCTGACGTCGGGCATGCTCTCCGACTTCTTCACGCGGATGGCCGGGTCGCCCTTGGCGACAATGGAAGTGGAATGCCGCTCGATGGGGCATGCCCAGTGCCGATGGCTGCTGGGCAGTGCCGAGGCGATGCAGGCGGTGTACGCGGCGATGACCGAGGGCGCGAGCTACACCGAGGCCGCCGAACGCCTGGCGTAGCGGCGGGACGCACGTTCGACGACAACACGGGGCGGCGCGTGCAGTCGAGCGGGCCGCCCCGTGTGCATGCTACCGGATGCCGATCACGCCGTCGTACTCGGGGTTGAGCACGAGCTCACCGTCGACGAGGATCTCGCGATCCCAGGGCAGCACGATCGCCGCGTCGGTCTCGATGGCCATGTAGTCCGGCCGATAGCTGCCGGTGCGGAAGCTCACCGCGGTGCGCACCTGCGCGGCCCCGGCGTTCCGCAGCGCACTGACGGCCAGTCGCAGCGTCGCCCCCGAACTGCAGGTCTCGTCGACGATGAGGACATGCTGGTCACGCACCTCGACCGGCACATTGCCGAAGACCGCGGGCGAGGCGCGGACCGTGTCGGTGTGATAGCGGCGCGAGATGATCATCGAGTGGAACTCGACGTCCATGATGGCGGCGACCGTGGCACCGGGAATCACGCCAGCCGTCGCGACGCCGATCACCAGATCGGGGTCGAAATCGCGCGCGACCTTGAGGGCAAGCGCGCGCGACAGCTCGCCAAAGAGCGCCCAGTCGATCACCATGACGTCGCGACCGGGGGTGAACGCCTTGGCCCGCCGACTGGCGTGGAGGGCTGACCGCGCGGCCGGAGCGCTCGCCGGGGCTGCCGTCGTCGTGCTGGTCGCGGAGCGGGCCTTGCCCGCCTTCCCCTTGGCCTTCGGGGCGGCGGCGGTCGACTTGGGCACCGCCTTCCGCGGCGACGCCTTGGCACCCTTCGTGGACCGTGTGGTGGCGGGGCGCGAGGCCCCCTTGGCCTTGGCCACGACCTTCTTGCGGGCGGGCATCGTGGGCGCTCCGGATAATGGGGTCCAGCAGGGGGCCGCGGTGGCCCTCTTCGGAATAGGCCGGACCGCGCCGAACACCGCAAGGGGGCATCTGCGGCCGCGCCGTTGCCGCAAGGCGCGCGTGACCCGTACTTTTGGGCATGACATGGTGGAGCCGACTGCTCGGCGGGTCCGACCGCGAACTGAAGCCGCAGCGGCTTGACTATCTGAGCGAAGCACTGGCCCTCGAACGGCAGGGGGACTACGACGCGGCGCTCACGTCGTACCGGCTCGCCCTACGCGACCAGCCGGACGATGCGCGCGTGCTGCAGAACATGGCGATCGCATACTCCCGCACCGGGCGTCAGGATGAGGCCGTGCGGGCGTATCGGCGTGCGCTCGAGGTCAATCCTCTGCTCGCGGGCGCGCACTACGGGCTCGCCTTCCTCCTGCTGAAGCGCGACGACAAGGACGGCGCCATGACGCATCTGCGGAAATTCCTCGCGCATCCCCCCGCCGATCCCGGCGCCGAACAGTGGATCCAGCACGCGGAACAGACGCTCGCCACGCTCGAGGGCGGACCCGGCACCGACGACGTTGGTGCCGAGCATGCACGGGACGACGCCGAAGGGAGGAGCTGAGATGGGCAAGGTGCTGGCCATCGTCAGCCAGAAGGGAGGGGTCGGCAAGACGACGACCGCCGTGAATCTGGCCGCCGCCTTTGCGCGACGCGGCCTGAAGACGTTGCTCGTCGATACCGATCCGCAGGGGTCGGTTCGTTACGGCGCCTCGCTCAAGACCGGGCACCCGACCTGGGGATTCAGCGACTATCTCGACGGGGTACGGCCGCTGCGCGACGTCATCCTCCCGACGGCGCTCCCCTGGTTGCGCGTCATGCTGGCGGGCTCGGTCAGCGACGAGACGGACCACGCGCGCTTCCAGCGCCGCGTCGCCGAAGGCTCGCTCTTTCCCGAGTTGCTGGCCACCGCGCGAGCCCGATGCGACGTGGTGGTGGTGGACACCCCGCCCGGCCTCGGCTCGGTGGTGCGGGCGGTGCTCGCGCACAGCGATCATGTGATCGTGCCCCTGCAGGCGGAGCCGCTCGCGCTGCAGACGACGCCGCAGATCCTCAAGGCGATCCAGGAACTGGTGAGCCGCAACGACCAGCTGGTGCTCGACGGGCTGCTGCTCACGATGGTCGATGTGAACAACCCGGCGAGCATGCGCGTGGTGGAGTACGTGCGCTCGCACGTGCCGGCGTCGCTGCTGCTGCCGACGATGGTGCCACGCACGCACGCGCCGGCCGAGGCGTTCGCGGCGGGGCAGCCCGTGGTGTTGCGGGACCCGGGGGACGCGGCGTCGCAGGCCTATGTGAACCTCGCCGCACAGCTGGCCGACCGTTTCCAGTGATGCGGGCCGTGCGCTGCGCCGCGATCGCCGGCCTCGCGTTCGGTGCCGCCTGTGCTGACCTCACCAGCGTGCCGGGCGGGGCGCAGTCGCTGGCGGTCGATTCGCTGCCATTTCCGTCGGTGGTGGTGGGCGACACCCTGCGCGACACGCTCGGCGTGGTGCGCCGGATGACGGCCACGGTGTACGACGGCGCCAACCGGCTGATCGTCGGCAGCCCGGTTCGATTTCTCTCGCTCGATACCGGAATCGTGATCGACTCCGTGACCGGACTGCTGCGCGGCGTGAACCGTCGCACGGGGGTACGACTGATCGCGTCGGTGAGCGGCTTGCAGACGGCGCCCAAGACGCTCGGCGTGTCGAACCGCCCGGATACGGCCAGCAATCCCGACTCCGTGCGCCGCATGGTGTATGTGACCGTGCCGCGCACGGACCCGGCCAACCTCGTCACGCTGCGCGTGAAGGTGGCGAGCCGGCCCACCCTCGCCGGAACGACGGCCGACTCGACCGTGGAGGGGTGGATGGTGAAGTTCGCGATCACGCGGGCGCCGACCAACGCCGTCGACACCACCGTGCTCGGCGGAGGGATCACGAACTCGCCGTGGGCGGTGACCGACGCATCGGGGATCGCCAGCAAGACGCTGCGCGTGGTGCCCACGCTCGGCTCACGTATTCGCGACACGGCACGCGTGCAGGCCAGCGTGACGTACAAGGGGGCGCATGTCCGGGGGAGCCCGCTGACGATCGTGATCCCGCTCGCGCCCAAGGACTCGTGACCGCTCTGGGGTTGCCGTTGGACTGTCGCCCGACCGTCACGGCGTCGTAGTTTCGAGTTGCTCGGCCGCCCGATCGGGAGGCCGGTTCCCTTCTCCCCACCGCCCCCATGGCGACCACCGTAGCCAACGACGTCGGCACCGCGCGCTCCGCGACCGGCATGCCGCGCACCACCGGCGGCCCGCGCAGCACGGCGCCCGGCACCGTGAACCAGCTGTTTTTCGAGACGCTCTCCGCGTACAACAAGTCCGACGCGCTGCTGACGCGCGCGAGCGGCAGTTGGACCTCGATTTCGCACGCCACGATCCGGGAGAAGGTGCGACGCGTGGCCTTGGGGCTCCGCGCGCTTGGCATCGAGCGCGGCGAGCGCGTGGCGATTCTCTCGGAGAACCGGCCCGAGTGGCTCTATGCCGACTACGGGTGCCTCACGGCTGGCATCACCGACGTGCCGGTGTACCCCACGCTGCCCGCCGAGCAGGTGCCCGATGTGGTGGCGGACTCGGGCGCGGTGGCGATCTTCGTGTCGAGCGCGTCCCAGGCCGCAAAAGTGACCAAGGTACGCGACCAGATGCCGGCGCTGCGCCACGTGATCACCTTCGACGGCACCGCCTCGAATGGGGCCAACCTCACGCTGGCCGAGCTGCTGTCGATGGGTGCGCGCGAGGAGGGCCCGGAGGTGAACGCCCGATGGGAGGCCGAGGCGCTCGCGGTCCGGCCCGACGAAGTGGCCACGCTGATCTACACCTCGGGCACGACGGGCAAGCCCAAGGGGGCGATGCTCACGCACGACAACTTCTACTCGAACACGGTCGCGACGCGGAAGTCGATCGAGATGGGGCCCTCGGATCTGGCGCTCTCGTTCCTGCCGCTGTCGCACGTCTTCGAGCGGATGGGCGACTACTTCCTGTTTTCGACAGGCTGCACGATTGCCTACGCCGACTCGATCGACACGGTCCCGCTCAACATGAGCGAGGTCAAGCCGACGACCATGATGTCCGTGCCGCGTCTGTACGAGAAGCTCTACGCGCGCGTGCTCGACAGCGCGATTTCCGCCGGCGGACTGAAGGCGAAGATCTTCTTCTGGGCACGCGGCGTGGCGGATCGGTGGGCGGATGAGAAGCTGGCCGGGCGCGAGCCGGGAGGGATGCTCGCGTGGCAGTACGGTATCGCGCAGAAGCTCGTGTTCTCGAAGCTGAAGGAGCGCGTGGGTGGTCGGCTCCGGTTCTTCATTTCGGGCGGTGCCCCGCTGGCGTCCGAGATCAACAAGTTCTTCTACGCGGCAGGGCTCACGATCCTGGAAGGATACGGGCTCACCGAGACCTCGCCCGTGATCTCGGCCAACTCGCCCGCACATTTCCGCATCGGCACCGTGGGCAAGGTGATCGAGGGAATCGAGGTGGCCATTGCCGCCGATGGTGAAATTCTCGCGCGTGGCCCCAACATCATGAAGGGGTACTACAATCGCCCGGAGGCCACCGCCGAGGCGATCGATGCCGATGGCTGGTTCCACACGGGCGACATCGGCGTGATCGAGGACGACTTCCTGAAGATCACCGACCGCAAGAAGGACATCATCGTGACGGCGGGGGGCAAGAACCTCGCGCCGCAGCCGATCGAGAACCTGGTCAAGACGAACAAGTACGTGAGTCAGGCGGTCATGATCGGAGACAAGCGCAAGTTCCCGATCATTCTCGTGGTGCCCAACTGGGAACAGCTCGAGAAGTGGGCCAAGATCAAGAACATTCTCTGGACCGACCGTGCGCAGCTGCTGACGATGCCGACCGTGCAGGGCAAGATGGACAAGGAAGTGAAGGCCAATCTGGGCGGGCTCGCGAAGTACGAGATGCCCAAGAAGGTGGTGCTGCTCGAGCACGACTTCTCGGTGGACTCCGGCGAGTTGACGCCGACGCTCAAGGTCAAGCGCCGCGTGGTCGACAAGAACTACAAGGCGCTCATTGACCGGGTGTACGAGGAGTCGGCGGCGGCGGGGCACGGCGCAGACTGACGGGCGCGGCGCGCGGCTCCGCCACCCAGTGGCGGTCGTCGCGGGCGAGTTCGGCGATGGCGGGCGGCAGGTCGCACTCCACAGGAGCGACCAGCCGCCCGTTTGGCATCAGGGCGGTCGCCGCCGAACGAAGCAGCGGTTCGGACGTGCGCGCGCCGAACGCTGCGCCGCGCAGGACGGCCGGTGCCAGCGGCAGCGAGGTGAGCGGGCCCGAGAGCACCGAGACCATCGGGTGCTCGAGTGTGACCGGTGCGGCGACGAGCACGACGACACCGACGGCGAAATCACGGGCGAGCGCGACCGCGTGTCCTGCCCACGCGGCATCGAGCAGCACCAGGCCGCCGGGTCCATCGAGGTTGAGCATCGCGGCGAGCCAGAGCAGTTCGTCGGGTTTGTGTGTCGACGACTCGCCGGCGGCGATGCGCGGGGCATCACCCTCGCCGAACCAGGCGGCACCACCCACGACGGTGAAGCGCGCGTGACAGACCGCGCACCCGAGCATCGCCTCGTGCAGCGTTCGCCCATCCACGCGCTGCGGCACGCAGACAAGCGCCACGCCCCCCGTCACGTCGGGGTGCGCGCGGGGGCAGCGGAGATGGTCGACGAGATCGAGATGCATGGCGTGCGTGCAAGTTGTGGAAGTTGCAACGGCAATGCCATGGCGACTGCCCTTCCCATTCGACCACCGATGGATAAATCCCATGGTCGCCCGTTCGCATCAACATCTGCCGTCATCCCATGCGTCGCTTTGCGCCCGCTCTGGCCCTCCTGATCGTGACCGGCACCGGGCCGACGTTCACTCCCGTACAGCCGGACCTGCTCGGCGCCCCCAACACGCTGACCAACGCCTGGGCCGACTTCGACGGCGATGGGAGCGCTGATCTGTTCGTGGGGTTCAACGGCTCGCCGAACCGGCTGTATCACAACGCGAACGGTGTGCTGACCGAGGTGGGTGCGGCTGCGGGGGTCGCGGCCGCGCGAGCGACACGCGCCGCCGCGTGGGGCGACATCGACAATGACGGCGACCCGGACCTGCTCGTTGGCTTCACGGCGGGGGCCGGGCCTGTCCTGCTGATGTATCGCAACACCGGCGGCCGCTTCACCGATGTGACGCGTGAGGTGGGGCTGGTTGTGGACTCGGGCGGCGTACGGCAACTCACCTTCGTGGATGTGGACGGCGACGGGGATCTGGACCTGTTCGTGGCCATGCGCGACCGGGCCAACCTGTTCTTTCGCAATGACGGCGGTCGCTTCACCGAGGCCGGGGCCGCGATGGGACTCGCCGACACACGGAAGAGCGTGGGCGCCGTCTGGTTCGACGCCGACGAAGACGGTGACCTGGACCTGATCGTCGCGAATCAGGACGGCGACGCCAACGCGTTCTTCCGGAACACCAACGGCCACTTCGCCGACGCGGCGGCAGAAGCGGGCATCGCATGGGGCGGTCGCGCACCACGTGATCCCAAGTTCGGCACGGTGCGCCCCTGTGCCGCCGACGTGAACGGCGACGGGCATCTCGACCTCTTCTTCGCGAACTACGGCCCGAATGGACTCTTCCTGCAGACCAGCCCTGGCCTCTTCACCGACGTGTCGGCCGCCTGGGGAGTCAACATCGACGCCAAGTACGACGCATGCGCCTTCGACGATGTCGATCACGACGGTCGGCTCGACCTCTACGTGAATGGTACGGTCACCGGCGGCATCCAGTACCGCGACTACCTGTTCCACAACACGGGCGCGCGCTATGACGATGTGACGCCCGCGAACCTCAAGGCGCTCGACGCGGACCACGGCGCGGAATGGGTGGACTTCGATCGCGACGGAGATGCGGATCTCTCGCTCACCGGCGCAACGCCCAAGGGGATGCACCTCATCATGCGCAACGAGCTCGCGACATCGTTGGCCGCGCGCTCGATCGCCGTGCGCGTGCTCGACGCCGCAGGGCGTGCCACACGCGCCGGCGCCGAGGTGCGCGTGTACGCCACCGGCACGCGCCGCCTGCTCGGCAGTGGACTCGTGGACGCCGGGTCGGGCTACAACGCCCAGAACGACATCGCGGTGCACGTCGGGCTGCCGACCGCCGGCGATGTCGACGTGGAAGTCACCATGCCGCTCGGTGGGCAGCGCACGGTGACCATGGCGCGCAAGGTGCGCCTGTCTGCATATGCGGGCCGCGCGTTGGACGTGCGCACGACGGCACGACGGCTGCCTGCTCGCTGATGCACTGCCGACGCGATCGTCGCCGTTCCTGCCGGCGCCCGTTCTTCGCTTTCTCACGCGCTTGTCCGTTGCCCACCTTCTCGCCGTCGCTTGGTGCACGATGACATTGATCAACGAGACTGCCGCGCGCCAACCGATCACCCAACCGGGCGCGCTCACCACCGACGCGGTTCGCGTGGGGGGTGACGAGCACACCGGGCGGAGCGTGATCGCCGTCCGGACCATCCCGCACGGAGAAGTCCTGGCCGATCTGCGAACAGCACCGCGCGTGGCCGTGCCGACACGCTTCACCGTGCAGATTGGCGTGGACGTCCACATCGACGGGATCTGGCAGTTCACCTTTCTCAACCACGCCTGCGCACCGAACGTGCGTATCGACACGACCGCGATGACGATCTCCGCCGTGCGCGAGATCGCGGCTGGCGAAGAGCTCGGCTACTTCTACCCGAGCACCGAGTGGCAGATGACCGAGCCGTTCGATTGCCGCTGCGGCGCGGTCGCGTGCGTGGGGCGCGTCACGGGCGCCGCGGACTTGAGCGCTGGCGTGCTGGCATCGCACTGGGTGAACGCGCACATCGCGGCGTTGCGCGCACAGCAGTAGCGCCGCCGCGACCGTTCGGCGCACGTACCTTTCCGTGTGCCAGGGCACGCGCCGAACGGCAGCGCGAGACTGCGGGCAGTCTCGGTGGTCGGATCGCCCCGGACTGCAGGTGTACAGGCGACGCCGGGGGTCGACACCGACATCCGGTGTGCGTGCGGCGCGCTACGCGCGGGTGAGACGCAGTTCGTCGATGTTGGTGGCCGCCGGCCGCGTGAGAACCCAGCAGACGGCGTCGGCGACGGCCTCTGGCGGGAGCATGGCGGAGCGCGGCGGATAGCCGACGCGCCCCTCTGCCAGCACGTCGTCCCAGAGCGCGGTGTCGACGGGCCCTGGAGATACCAGCGACGCACGCACCCCCGTACCGGCAAGTTCGGCGCGGAGCACCTCGTGCAGCGCGCGCGCGCCGTGCTTGGCCGCCGCGTACGCCGCGTTCTCGGGGAAGATCGTCCGATCCGCAATCGAGCCGATGGTGACCAGGTGCCCCCGCCCTCGCGCGCGCATGGCCGGCAGCAGCGCACGCACGAGCAGGAAGGGGGCCACGAGGTTGACCTGCACCGTCGCCGAAAATGCCTCGGGCGAGAGCTCGTGCGTGCGGGCCACGTGAAAGAGCCCCGCGTTGCTCACCACGATGTCGGGGGCGCTGTCGTAGTGTGCGGTGAGCGTCTCGGCGAGCGCGGCCACGTGGGCCGCGTCGGCCATGTCGGCGGGGAACGCCGTGGCCGCAGCACCCAACAGGCTGGCCGCTTCCTCCAGCGGCCCGGCACCACGCGCCACCATCGCGACGCGCGCCCCCGCCTCCACGAGCGCGCCGGCAATGGCGCGCCCGATGCCGCGCGACGCGCCCGTGACGACCGCGACCTGCCCGGTGAGCGGCCCGGCCGTGCTCACCGCCCGACGCCGGACGAGTAGGCGAGGCGCAGGAACTCGTCGCGCGTCTTGGCGTCGTCGCGGAATGACCCCCGGAGCGCCGAGGTGATCGTCTTGGAGTTCTGCTTCTCGACGCCACGCATCATCATGCAGAGGTGCACGGCCTCGATGACCACGCCAACCCCCGCGGGCTTGAGCACGTCGTCGATCGCTTCGGCCACCTGCTCCGTGAGGCGCTCCTGCACCTGGAGCCGGCGCGCGAACACCTCGACCACGCGCGGCAGCTTGGAGAGGCCCACGATGCGACCATTCGGGATGTAGGCGATGTGCGCCTTGCCGAAGAACGGGAGCATGTGGTGCTCGCACATGGAGTAGAGCTCGATGTCGCGCACCATGACCATCGACGAGTGCGACTCCTCGAAGAGCGCATCGCCGATGACGTCCGTGGCAGACTGCGTGTACCCATGCGTGAGCCAGGTCATGGCCTTGGCCACGCGCTCGGGCGTCTTGCGCAGCCCGTCACGATCGGTGTCCTCGCCGAGGAGCTCGAGCTGTCGCTTGACGAGCGTGCTGTAGGCCTCGAGGTGATCGGAGAGCCCCGACTCGTCCGGCGCGTACTTGTCGTGCAGCGGAATGATCGGACGGCTCACCTTAGCGACCTTCGTATTCGACATAGTTGTTCTCCGTTTCCCAGAGGCGCAGCTTGGTCAGCCGCCCGGGCGCAAGGGCGGGTTCCAGAAGACGCCACATGGCGACGACGATGTTTTCCGACGTGGGGATGATGCCCTTCATGAACGGGACATCGATGTTGAAGTTCCGATGATCCGCTTCGTCGACCACGAGCCGCGGGGCCCCCGGGCGGCCGCATTACGCGCTATGCGGATGGACGGTCGAATGGCGAGCTGGTCGACACCGCCCGGT